>DASXBH010000436.1:0-16709 GCA_036491775.1 Candidatus Acidiferrum sp. | reverse complement strand
CTTTCCAGCGCGAGTTTCGCAAATTCATTCGCCGCCCTCGCCGTTATCGCTTTTCCGTCGGGCAGGATGCGCACTTCGCGTTGGCTCACAGCTTCCATCAGACAATACCCACCTTGCTTGCTGCCGCGGGGCGGCTTCGCTGCTCGAAATCTTCTTCCTCAATGCGGCGCCATGAACGCCCATCGCGGCGCAACAGTTCTTCCGCCTCAACGGGTCCCCACGAGCCTGCTGCGTAATTAGGAAACCCGCGCGGTGGCAACGCGTGCCAGACATCCAGAATCGGCTGGATCACTCGCCAGCCGGCCTCCACCATATCCGCTCTCTGGAATAAGGTCGCATCCCCGGCCATGCAATCGCGCAACAACCGTTCGTAGCCGGTGCCGTGCTCAATCCCGAAATAGGTTTTGTAATCGAAATCCATGTTGACCAAGCCGAGCTTCATCGTCGAGCCCGGCACCTTGGCCCCGAAGCTCAAAGAGATTCCTTCATTCGGCTGGATTTCGATCACCAGTCGATTAGTTTCGATATTTTTTACCGTTGTATTGCGAAACAGGACGAATGGCGTCCGGCGAAATTGGATTACGATTTCCGTGGCACGCATAGCCAACCGCTTGCCGGTCCGTAGATAAAAGGGAACTCCCGCCCACCGCCAGTTGTCGATCAGCAGCTTCAACGCGACAAACGTCTCGGTTTGTGAATCAGGCGCCACGTCAGGCTCGCTACGATACGCGGGCACGTGTTCGTTCTCCACTACGCCCTCTCCGTATTGCCCTCGGACCGTGTTGGTCAACACTTCTTCAGGATTCAGCGGCTGGATCGCGTGCAGCACTTCCGCCTGTTTATTGCGCACCTCATCCGCATCGAAGGATATTGGCGGTTCCATCGCCGTCATCGTTAGCAACTGGAACAAATGATTCGGCACCATGTCGCGCAGCGCGCCAGCGGTCTCGTAGAATCCGCCCCGATGCTCCACCCCGACAGTCTCTGCTGCGGTAATTTGGACGTGGTCGACGTAATTGCGATTCCACAGCGGTTCAATAATGTTGTTGGTAAACCGAAACACTAAGACGTTCTGCACCGTCTCTTTACCCAAATAATGGTCAATGCGATAAATCTGTCCTTCGTTCAAAACTTTCTTTAGCTCTGCGTTTAACTGTTTTGCGGAGTCCAGATCGTGCCCGAACGGCTTCTCTACAATTACGCGTGCCCACTTGTCGTTTTCTTCTTTCGTCAAGCCAGCCGTGCCCAATTGCTGCACAATGGGTCCAAAGAAGCGGGGCGAGACCGCGAGATAGAAAAATTTATTGCCTTGCGTGCTGTGCAGCTTGTCCGTCTCTTCAATCTGCTGCTTCAGACGCTTGTATGCTTCTGGATCCTGGAAATCTCCTTTAACGTAATAAATTCTTTCCGATAGCCACTCCCACATCTTTAGATCTATCGGGTCAGGCGCCACACGAGGAACCTCTTCACCGAGCGCTTTGCGAAAAGTTTCCGTTGTGTAATCGTTGCTGGCGAATCCAACAATCGCGAATTGCTTCGGAAGGACGTTTTCTTGCGCCAGGTTAATCAACGCAGGAATGAGTTTGCGTTTCGTTAGGTCGCCGGTTGCCCCGAAAATCACCATCACACAGGGGCGAGCCGTTGATCCGGTTAAGGTCTCCACCATTGTTTTCCTGTCTTACGCCAGTAATTGTGTCTGACTCTTTGTTAGTGCCCGGACTTCTTTTCGACGTGTCCACCAAACTGAAACCGCATCGCCGAAAGCAGCTTTGCCGCAAATTCATCTTCGCCTCGCGATGAGAAGCGTTCGTACAGCGCAGATGTCAGGACCGGTGCAGGAGTTGTGGACTCAATTGCAGCCAAGATCGTCCAGCGCCCTTCGCCCGAATCCGAAACCCGTCCCGAGAATCTCTCCAGCGTGGGCTGTTCAAATAGCGATATTGCCGTCAAATCCAGCAACCACGAAGCCACAACACTTCCGCGGCGCCACACTTCTGCGACATCCGCCAGATTGAAATCGTATTGGTAATGATCAGGGGAGCGCAGCGGCGTGGTTTCCGCATCATCTTCGCGCTGCGTTTTTCCCGCGTTCGCATGCTTCAAAATGTTGAATCCCTCGGCATACGCCGCCATCAGTCCATATTCAATTCCGTTGTGCACCATTTTCACAAAGTGGCCAGCGCCGCACGGTCCACAATGTAAATAACCTTCTTCGGACGTCCCGCTCGCTTTTTCCCGGCCAGGAGTGCGTGGAATATCGCCGCGGCCGGGAGCCAACGTCTTGAAGATGGGATCGAGATGCTTCACCACGCCGTTTTCGCCGCCAATCATCTGGCAATAGCCCCGTTCTAATCCCCAGACGCCGCCGCTCGTTCCTACATCCACATAGTGCAGTCCTTTCGCAGAAAGTTCCTTGGCACGTCGGATGTCGTCGATATAGTAGGAATTTCCGCCATCAATCAGGATGTCGTCTTTCTCTAACTTGGGCACCAGATTCGCGATCGTCGCATCAACCACTGCGGCGGGCACCATCATCCAGATCACCCTCGGCTTCTGCAGTTTTGCCACAAAATCGTCTAGAGAAGTAGTGCCGGTTGCTCCTTCACTGGAAAGCTGTTTAACAGAATCCGCGCTGCGGTCATACGCTACACACTGATGTCCACCCTTTAACAGGCGGCGAACCATGTTGGCACCCATCCTGCCGAGACCTATCATCCCCAGTTGCATTCTCTGCTCCTCTTCCGTCACTTCAGTCGTGTGAGTTTCGCTATGACAATGCTTGATGGATTGCCTTCGCCACTTTTCCCAAATCGCTTTTTACATTTTTTCCCACGTGGACACGCAATGCACGGCGGCCTCGCTCGGCAAGCACCGCAAAATCTCCACGAGCTTGTGCTGCCTTCACCACACCAAATGTATATTTCTGTCCCGGTACCGGGATGTCTACCGCGTCATCGCAAGTAATCTGCAGGAACACGCCTGAATTTGGACCACCTTTATAAGCCTGTCCGGTAGAGTGCAGAAAGCGCGGACCAAAGCCCAGGCACGTCGCTACCTTCTTCGTATCGCGGATTTCGTGTCGCATGTCTTGCAAAATCTCCGCGTGTTCGTCATTCATCGCTACATAAGCGAGTAATGCGAAATAATCGCCAGCGCCCGCGCGCGCAAAATGCGTCCCCAGTACATCTGACAGCTTGGAACCATTCTTCAGAGCTGCCGCATTTTTCGCATCGGCAAACAGCTTGATTCCGCCATCCTCGAAGAATGGCGCCTCGTCGGGAAGCTTTCCGGTGCTTTCATACTCCGACGTAAGCTTTTTCGTTTCAATCTTGCTGGCTTCCACGTCCGGCTGATTGAACGCATTGATTCCTATGATCGACCCGGCCACCGCCGTCGCGATCTCCCATCTGAAGAATTCCTGGCCCAGGTTGTACTTATCCGTGAGCACTACGCGTACTACTGGATGTCCCGCTTTCTCCAGCGCGCCGAGAGCCTTCTCGGTACCCGCGTTGGATTCGTTGGCGAGTCGCAAATACGCGAAGACGCGATCCTTGCCATACACCGCCGGTTTCCCGAGTTTCTCGCGATCAACAGGGATGATGCCCTTGCCCAACTTCCCAGTCGATTCGGCAATCAACTGTTCAAGCCACGCACCCAAATCGAAGATACCCTTGGAGGTGACAATAGTGATCTTGTCGCGTCCTTGATTGGCAGCAACTCCGAGTATCGTTCCCAGAAGCACGCCAGGATTTTTATCGGCCGGCGAGTTCGCGCCGCAGGCCTTCACCATTTCCGACGTGGTCTTCAGGAATTTCTCAACGTTGAGCCCCATTGTCGCCGCTGGGACCGTGCCAAAGTGCGAGAGCGCCGAATACCGACCGCCTATGCTCGGCACACCAAAAAAAATATGTCGAAAATGATCACCCTCGGCCACCTGCTGCATTTTCGAGCCTGGATCGGTTACCGCCATGAAGCGATTGCCAACTTCTTTCTCGCCAACCTTCGATTTCACGCGCTCAAAGAAGTATTGCTTGAAGATGTTTGGCTCCAACGTGCTGCCGGATTTACTGGAAACGATGCAAATGGTCTTCTGCAAATCCAACTTCTTTTCGAGCGCCTTGATCTGTGCCGGATCGGTGGAGTCCAATACGTGCATTTCCGGGAAGCCGGCAATCTTGCCGAAGGTCAGTCGCAATACTTCCGGACACAGGCTCGATCCGCCCATGCCCAGCAAAACCGCATGCTTAAACTTTGCTTTTTTGATCTCTTCCGCCAGCTTTTTTAACTCGCCAGCGCTTTTCAGTTGCTCGTCAGTAACGGTAAGCCATCCAAGCCATTGGCCCTCATCCTGATTGGTCCACAGCGAGGCGTCTTTTCTCCACAAGCGTGCCACCTTGTCGTTCTTCTTCCAATCCTCCAGTGACGCTTTTACTCCTGCCGCCAAGTCGGCCGGAAGCTTATACGAAAGCTTGTTCAGACTCACGCGCGTACTCCCGCACTCTTGCCGGTAGCTGCCAGCAACTGCGTAAACGCGTCCGCGAAAAGCTTAACGCCGTCTACTACCAGCTTTTCCGTCACTTCTTTCATGGAGATTCCCGCCTTCTGCAGGTTCTCCATGGTCTTTGCCGCACCCGGAACATCTTCGGTCAAGCTGTTGCGCAGTTTCCCGTGATCGCGAAACGCATCAAATGTCGCCGGTGGAATGGTATCCACCGTATCTTTGCCGATCAACTCTTCGACATACAAAACGTCGCGATACTTCTTGTTCTTCGTGCTGGTGCTGGCCCATAGCAATCGCTGCGTCTGTGCGCCCTTGTCGGCGAGCGCTTTCCAGCGCGCTCCGCCGAACAGCTGCTGATATTTCTGGTAGGTAAGCTTCGCGTTTGCAATCGCTACTTTGCCTTCAATACTCTCTAGCAGCGCGCGATTTTCGCCAGTCGCGCTCTTCAACTTATCTTCAATGATGGAATCGATCAGCGTATCGATGCGGCTGACAAAAAAACTCGCAACGCTCGCCATGTGGCTGATGTCTTGTCCCTTTGCCGCTCGCGCTTCCAGCGCCGCTTGGTAAGCCTCGGCAACCTTTTCATAGGCAGACTGCGCAAACAGCAGGGTAATGTTGATGTTGATTCCTTCTTCCAGCAACTGCCGGATCGCAGGAATGCCCTCTGGAGTCGCGGGGACTTTCACCATTAGGTTCTCGCGTCCCACTGCCTTCCACAGCCTCCGCGCTTCGTCCACCGTCCCCTGAGTATCGTTTCCCAAATAGGGCGACACTTCCAGGCTCACATAGCCATCGCGCCTCTTCGTTTCCAGGTACACCGGTTTAAAGATGTCGCAGGCGTCCTGCACGTCGCGAATCGCGATCTTTTCGTAGATGCCCTTGGCATCCAACTTCTTCGCATCTGGCGACTCCAGAATGTCCTTATATAGGTCGCTTCCCGTTATGGCCTTTTCGAAAATCGTGGGATTGGAGGTCTGCCCGCGCAATCCATCTTCATCAATCATCTTCTTCAGGCCGCCGCCGGTCAGCAGATCTCGGCGGATATAATCCATCCAGGGCGATTGCCCGTAATCTAGAAGACCTTTCAGGGGATTTTTGCCGGCAACATTCGGAATGGTTACTGAGGTGGTCATGACACTTCTCCTTTGCTTTACAGAGGGCGGAATCTTAATTGTACGCCTCGCCCGAATAGGGCCAAATTCACATTTCAGCTTTTTAACATTCTTAGCTCAATCGCATGGACTTTCGCCAACCGCCGCACGTGGCGCTCCTCATTGGTGAACTTCGCGCCCAGGAACGCTTTCACCAGGTCCTCCGCCAGCTTTTCCCCGATCACACGTGAACCCAGCACCAGTACGTTTATATTGTCATGCTCCACGCCTTGATGCGCCGAATACGTGTCGTGACACATCCCCGCTCGTATCCCGATCAACTTGTTCGCTGCGACACTCGCGCCCACGCCGCTCCCGCAAATCAGCACACCGCGTTCCGCGCGCCCATCCAGTACCGCTTGTCCGACTGCCTCGGCGAAATCCGGATAGTCGGATGGATTTTCGTTGAATGCGCCCACATCCAGCACTTCTTGTTTCAGCGAGCGCAACAGATCTCCCATAGCGTTCTTTAACCGAAATCCTGCGTGATCCGAACCGATTACAATTTTCATTAGCGCTTCACTTTCCCAGCACTTCTTTCGCGGCCGCTACCACTTGCTCCGGACCAAATCCAAATTTCTTCAACAGATCCTTGAGTGGCGCCGACGAGCCAAAACTATGCATCCCGATGATTTTGCCTTTTGGTCCAACATAGCGGTCCCAGCCCAGCGTAGCCGCCATCTCAATCGAGACACGTGCCGTCACGCTTGCCGGAAGAACGCCTTCCTTGTATTTCGCATCTTGTAGTTCGAACAGACCCCAGGAAGGCATGCTCACGATGCGCGTCTTGATTCCCTGTGCTTTTAACGTCTCTGCCGCAGCAACACAGTGTTGCACTTCACTTCCGCTGGCCATCAGGATTACGTCCGGCTTGCCGCCTTCCGCATCAAGCAAAACGTACCCGCCTTTTGCTACTCCCTCCGCTGACGCATATTTCGTGCGGTCCAACGTTGGCATGGCCTGCCGGCTAAGCACCAGGCATGCCGGTCCGCTGGTATGTTGCGCAATCACTCTGTAGGCTTCCGTTACTTCATTGGCGTCGCCGGGCCTGATCAGCAGCAGATTCGGCATTGCGCGCAGCGAAGCGAGTTGCTCCACGGGTTGGTGCGTCGGTCCATCTTCTCCCACTCCGATCGAGTCGTGCGTAAAGATGAACAGCGAGGGCACCTCCATCAACGCTGCAAGTCGAATGCTCGCCCGCATGTAATCGCTGAAATTGAAGAATGTGGCGCCAAACGCCCGCAAGGCCGTAAGCGTCATGCCATTCACCGCGGCACCCATCGCATGTTCGCGCACACCGAAATGAATATTGCGTCCCTGATATTCGTTAGGGAAAAAATCGCCGGCGCCTTTAAACGTCAAATTCGTCTTATTGGACTTCGCCAGGTCCGCCGACCCTCCCGCTACCCATGGCACCGCCTCGGCCAGCGCATTCAGCACTTTTCCCGAGCTTTCCCGCGTCGCCATTCCTTTCGCATCGGCCGGGAACGTCGGGAACTTCTTATCCCAATCCTTGGGCAGTTGGCAATTTTGCATCAACTTCAATTCCTCGACTAATTCCGGGAATTGCTTACCGTACTCCGCAAAAAGCTTCAGCCACTTTCCCCGTTCATTCGCTCCGCGGCTTCCGATGCCGTCTTGAAAGGCCTGATAGACGCCATCCGGCACATAGAACTGCGAATCTTCGGGCCAGCCGTATGCCTTCTTGACCAGTTTGACTTCCTCTTCGCCCAAAGGCTCACCATGCGCTTCATAGGAGTCCTGTTTGTGCGGCGAGCCATACCCGATGTGACTGTCGACTACTAGCAATGTCGGCGCATCATTCGTCTGCTGAAATTTCTTATAACCGCGTGACAGCATCACCAAATCATTCGCGTCCGCCACCCGGTGCACGTTCCATCCGTAGCCTACGAAACGGGTCATCACATCTTCGTCAAACGACCAGCTTGCCGGGCCGTCCAGCGTCACGCGGTTGTTGTCATAAATCCAACACAAGTTCGAAAGCCGCAGGTGGCCAGCCAGCGATGCCGCCTCTGCACCCACACCTTCCATAATGTCGCCGTCGCCGCAAATTGAGTACACGCGGAAATCGAAAATCTCAAAGCCCGGTCGGTTGAAGTTCGCCGCCAGCCACTTCCCCGCAATGGCCATTCCCACGCTGTTGCCGATGCCTTGTCCGAGCGGACCTGTGGTTGTCTCCACGCCCGTGGTCATATGCGATTCCGGATGACCCGGAGTCTTGCTGTCCAGTTGCCGGAATTTTTTGATGTCATCCATCGAAACGGCTGGAGTCTGTAGAACGTTACCCTTTTTGTCCACGTCTCTCACACCTGCCAAGTGCAACGTGGCATAGAGCAGCATGGAAGCGTGTCCCGCGGAAAGCACGAAGCGGTCGCGGTTAAGCCACTTCGGATCGGCAGGGTCGTATTTCAAAAAATATTGCCATAGCGAAAACATCACGGGGGCCAGACCCATGGGCGCCCCGGGGTGTCCGGAATTCGCCTTTTGTACCGCGTCAATCGCCAGGGTACGAATCGTATTGATGCACAGCGTTTCGAGACTGGGATGCTTTTCCAATGTTTCTTGCGTTACCATTTTTTGCTGGCTCACGATGTCTCCCTCACGGGTCAGAGGATACCCGCTTGGTGGGGTTCAGGGGTTAGATGCACCACCTGCGGAGAAGTTCGCCAAATTGTACTTCAATCTCTTCATTTCCGCTTGTTCTCGACTTTTTGCTCCCAAAAATCCACCTGCTCAAATGTAGGCAGCCGTAGAAAGGCTTCTGCGCAGGTTCAGACTACTAAGGATGCGCCCGCACGAATATTCCCTACAGTTGCAGTAACTTTCTCTCTTCGTTAGATTTGTAAGTGCCTTCACCTGCCCGGGTGGCGGAATGGCAGACGCTGAGGACTTAAAATCCTCCGGGGATTTTTCCTCATGTGGGTTCGACTCCCACCCCGGGCACCAGCTTTAACTCCTAACGGCTGGCTCACCGTTCACGGTTTAACGCGGCTTGAGTAACCATTGTGTTCGCTTCAATCATCGAGGCTCTTCACCTTGGCTCTTTTTTCAGATCGTAAAGATCTTCCGTTCCCACAGGTACTCCCAGGAGCCGCAAATAAAAAAACAATTGATATTTGTGATTCACTAAGTGCTCCAGGTTGTTCAGCAAAATGCTTCCCAACGCTTCTCCTTTTGGCATAAAAATGGTCGCGATGGGCCTCTTCAAATCTTTATCTGTGCATAACCGGAATCCCCTGTCGATTCCTTCCTTATAAATACCAATTCTTTCTCTCCACTCGCCCGAGGTGCAGAAGTGATTTACCTGCGCCGATTTGAGCTTCACAAACTCAGCGAGCTCTTCCGGATACGCTGCTAGGAACGCCGCACAAAAGCCAGCCATGCAATCCAGTAAGTGCCCAAGCACGTGTCCAAGATCAACCACTTCGCGAATTTCTTCATTGGCAGGGTTGGGTCGCCAATTCAATCGATCAGCCGGAACTAACGAAACCAAATGTTCCATCCTGCCCACCGCCCCTTGCACCTTCTCTTCAAGAATAATCGCAATCGTCTTGCTTCCCATTCCCCATCCTTTCCAGCCAGCTTCTGGTTCGGTTAGCCGTCGAGTCCGTATCCCCGCACCTCAATCTCACAGACAGTCGACAATCCGATTCCTCTTCCGTCTCTCCATAAGTGACTTGCACTTCGCTAAGTGCTGCGTGACCTAAGTCACATCGTTTTGTGACGCGTAGACTTAGCTTGTAATCGACCACTCCTATGGATCATTCTTCTCACCCTGGGCCCGACGGTAATCAAAGGCCTCGCTATTCCGGCTCCCCGGCCAATTCCTCGACCGCAAAGAAAAAGCTGCTTCGTCGCCTCCACCAGGATCATTCTCAAATCTACCGGCGCGCCTTTCAAGCTTCGTTCCTGGCTCTCAATCTTGTACTCGGTACCATCTTCTACTTCTGGGTGCGCCAATTCGAATCCGGCTCTGCCGCTTACTCCCTCGAGCGTCCGGCAGGTGTTGAGGGCTGGCTCCCCATTGCCGGACTCATGAACCTGAAGTATTGGCTGACGACCGGTCGTATCCCTGAAGTGCACCCCGCCGCCATGTTTCTTTTACTGTCTTTCCTCGCCATGGCTTTTCTACTCCGCAAATCGTTTTGCAGTTGGCTTTGCCCAGTGGGCACTCTTTCCGAATATTTATGGCGCCTCGGGCGAAAACTGTTCCACCGCAACTTTCATTTGCCGCGCTGGATAGATCTCCCACTCCGTAGTCTGAAGTATCTCTTACTGGCGTTCTTTGCCTGGGCCGTTTACAGCATGTCGCCCGCCGGTATTCGCGATTTTATGCAAAGTCCGTATGGGCTGATCGCCGACGTCAAAATGCTCAACTTCTTTCGTCATATCGGTGAGACCGGCCTATTCGTTCTCGGATTCTTTGCGATCGCCTCACTCTTCATTCAAAATTTCTGGTGCCGCTTCTTGTGTCCCTATGGCGCCCTGTTAGGACTCGCCTCTTTCTTCGGCCCGGCCCGCATCCGCCGCAACCCGAAACCCTGCATCGATTGTGCGAAGTGCGCCAAAGCGTGCCCTGCCGGCCTCCCCGTCGATAAACTCATAACCATTCGCTCCATCGAATGCACCGGTTGCGTCGAATGCGTTGCCGCGTGCCCGGCCGAGGGTGCCCTGACCATGAGTCTTCCCAGTCTTCAAGGGCTCAAACCAGCCCGTAATGAAATTCCTGCCAGGGCCATGGCGGCGGCTATCGCCTTCCTGTTCTTCGGCGCCGTAAGCGTCGCCAGACTGACAAGTCACTGGCAATCGCGAATCTCCAATACCACCTACGAACATTTGGTTCCACAAGCCGACAACGCGACACACCCCATGCCGTAGAGATATCGAGCCATCGCGTGAGCACAAACAGAGAAGTCTCGTATCGTCAGATCGAGCGAGTCTGAATTAGTCCTGTATTCGATGGATATAAGACGAGGCTTTTACATGGCGAGCTGTCAGCAAAAAAAGGCGGTGCCGGTTGGCTGGGGGAGGACTCAGCACCGCCTTCATCAGTGAGGATGCGGATCTCGGTTGACCGGATTCCGCTCCTTGGCTAAATTCATCCGCGCGTGGTCAATACCGGGCACGCGGCCTTGGTCACCACGTTATACGCAATCGTTACCGGAACATGACCTGCGAGGCTCTTCCGCGGCTTTGCTCCCATCACCAACAGGCCCGCATTACATTCTTTGGCGGCGATCAGAATTTCTTCCACTGCAGACCCAAACGTCACGCGGAACTCCGCCTTGCACCAATCCTCGCTGCCCGTTGGCATCAATTGCTTCATTCGAACGATGTTGATTTCTTTCTGACGCGCGACGCTCTCTTCGGTATACGCCGCGGCGCTCTCAATGACATGCAGCAAAGTTAAGCGCGCCCCATGCTCCTGCGCCAGGGAAAATGCATAGGCTGCAGCCTTTTCCGCGCCCGGTCCAAAGTCCGTCGCAAACAAAATATTGTTCAGTTCGATTTCCTTGGTTGTGTCAGCCTTCACCGCTGGCCCCACCGTCAACACGGCGCAGTCCGCTTGCCGGAAAATCTCCTCGGCTACCGAACCGATAAGCAACTTCTGCACCTTGCCCCGCCCGTGCGTTCCAGTTACCACTAAGTCGATCTCGTGTTCTACCATCATCTTTTCCAGCGTTGGCCAGACGTTTCCTTCGTCCATCAAAACTTCGTGCGGAACTCCACGGAGTTTTCCCGATATCAAAATGTCCGTGATCCCCTCTTCTGCTGCTTGCCGCACCTTTTCATAAGTCGCTTGCGCCAGTTGCGGCTCTGCGAACTGAAAAGGATCCGGCGTTATCACGTGTGCTAGATAAATGCGCGCATCGTAGCGCCTTGCCAGCGAAAGCGCGTAATCCAGCGCACGATCTGACGCTTCTGAGAAATCAGTGGTCACCAGAATCTTCGTCAACGACACTCTTCTGTTTACATCCGCTTTGGTCTTTTGCGGCTCCAGAGTTTTCAACATATCCCCTCCTCAAACTTCATTTCCCCTGCCACGCTCGTTTCATCGTTTCGTTCAATGGATAGGCTGCACGTTCCGTTCCAACAAGCACACTGCTTATTGCTTGGAAACAGCCGACTTAGCAGGCTTTTTTTCAGCCTTCATCGTTGTCTGAGCAAACTGCCGCAGAATCTGCGTCGAATCACCTAAATATGTGGGGCAGGTACAACAGGTGGGACTTCAACTCTGATATCCAACTCGGGGAAACCGCTCCAAAAATAAAGGCAACGGCCAGCTAATTTATTTGCCCCTCATTGGGGTTTCGCGGTCGAGCATTCCGACACTTTGCTCTGTACTTCGCTGGCCGCTGCCAAACTTTTTATGCGGGCGTCCCTTATCACGACGTATCCTTTCGAGCCTTCACCGCGAGCCCGACCGTCGGAAAAGGAACGCCCACTGATCAGCTTTTCGACAATCGCTCCATTGCCTAATTGCTGAACGGTGTTCCTAAATGCATCTTTGTATCCGTTTGGTGTAGCCCTGAGGAAAACGCAACTCTCTGCAAATACAGGACTTTCTGTAGTTCCGTTTCGGGTCGCCCCACCACTCTGCGGAATTTCACTCTTTCGCGCGTGTTTTCTCACACACCTTGGTGATCGATGAACTGATTGCCGTGCATGATTCTGAGAGGACTAAGTGGCAGATTCGGCGGGTTCTTCCTCAGTATGAGCCAATCCGAATTTCTTCATCTTGTAGCGCAGCGCATCGCGGCTGATGTTCAGCAACTTGGCTGCGCGGATTTGATTTCCGTGCGACTGCTGCAACGCCAATTCCACCAGAGCGTGCTCTACATCCTCCAGCGATGTTCCGCCTTCAGGGATCGATAGGGGCGGAAGGCGGCGCTTTCCAATTGCCGGCGGTGATTCCATGGCTGCGGTCGACGCTTGATTCTCTGCATTCACTGTCCCGCTTCGCCCGCTGGCTACAGAGAAAGGCAAATCGTCAGCCTTCAACTGATTTCCTTCCTCCAATATCATTGCTCGTTCCAGCGCGTTCTTCAGTTCGCGCACGTTTCCCGGCCAGTCGTAGTTCATCAACAACCGCCGGGTCTCTTCGTTCAATCCCTGTACCGACTTCCTGAACTTCTTGTTGTAATGAGCCAGGAAGAAGTCCACTAGCGGCAAGATATCCTCTTTTCTCTCGCGTAGCGCCGGCAAAAAGATGGAAATGATCGCCAGCCGGTAATACAGATCCTGCCGGAATCGTCCTTCCCGGACTTCTCGCTCCAAGTCCCGGTTGGACGCCGCGATTACCCGCACATCCACCTGGATGTCTCGCACGCCCCCGACTCGCCGAATGACCTGATCTTCTAGCACGCGCAATAATTTGGCTTGCAGCAACGGCGACAATTCCCCAATTTCATCCAGGAATAAAGTCCCGCCGTCCGCCACTTCAAACAATCCCTTCTTCATGGCCTTGGCGTCCGTGAACGCGCCCTTTTCGTGCCCCAAGAGCTCCGCCTCTATCAATGTTTCTGGAATGGCCGAACAGTTGATAGCCACAAACGGCCGCTCTCCCCGCGAGCTTCGATAGTGAATGGCCTTGGCTACGAGGTCCTTACCGGTGCCACTCTCGCCCTGAATCAGGATGGTCGTAGCCTCGCTGGCCGCCACTTTGTACACAAATTTCATTAACTCTGTGATTTTGCGCGACACTCCGATCACATCGTGATAACCCGCGCGCCTGCGTACTTCTCCTCGCAGCGATTCCACTTCGGTACGAAGCGCACCCGCCTCCAGCGCGTTTTGCAGCGTGACGTCTAATTCCTCAAAATTAATTGGTTTGCTGATGAAGTCATACGCCCCGAGTCGCAGCGCCGCCTTTACATCGTCCAGTTGCGGGTCTGCGGTCATCATGATGATGTTGCGCGTCTCGCCGGATGCCTTCAGCTTCTCCAACACTTCGATTCCGCTCAAATCCGGCAGGTGCACGTCAAGCAGCACCAGATCGGCTGTATCCGATTGCAGCGCCTTCAGGGCTTCTTCGCCAGACTCCGCTTCCAGCGTTTGATACCCAAATTCGGCGCACTTCTGCGTAAGCGCCCAACGCACCAATTTCTCATCATCGACGATCAGAATCTTCTTTTGCGCCATGCAGTCACTTTATCATTGAGCTGCCGCCTTGGGCGTATTCTTCTGCGGACGCTCGATCGGCAACAGTATTTTGAATTGCGAACCTCTCCCCTGGGAACTCTTCACTTCTATCCGGCCGCCGTGGGCTTGCACAATTCCGTTGGCCAGAGACAATCCCAGCCCCGTGCCCTCGTTTCGTGTGGTGAAAAATGGCTTGAAAATGCGCGGCAGCGATTCTTCCGCGATTCCTTTGCCGGTATCCGATATTTCTATCGCCACATTCCCATCTTCGCGATGTACTCCCACCTTCACACTGCCTTCTTTCGCGATGGCTTGGATTCCGTTCAAGACAATATTCAGCACCACCTGCTGGATCAGCGTTGGGTCATGTACCACCATCGGCAGTGATGCGTTGGAGTCGAACAATACTTGCACCGGCTTAGTCATAACTTGCTGTCGCGCCAGCAATACTGCTTGCTCCAGCGTCAGGTTTATGTCCGCGGCGTGAAACGCAGGCGGTCGCGGGCGAGCATACGACAGTAGATCGTTTAGAATGGCCTGAATGTGCAGAATCTCCTTCTGCACATCAGCCATTACCGCTCGGCTGGGACTGCTTACCGGTAGTTCTTTGCCCATCACGTCAACCACGCCCGCTATCCCGGCCAGCGGATTCCGGATTTCGTGCGCCAGCCCCGCGGCCAGCTCCCCTAACGATGCAAGATGTTCGGCTCGGGCCATCTCCCGGCGGTGCAATTCCTCAATCTCTGCCCGGTTCATCTCCAGCCGCTCGATCATCTCGTTGAATTGGCGTCCCAGTTGTCCTATATCATCGTCGCGTTTTGCAAAAGCCACTCGTGCCGACAGGTCGCCGCGTCGCACCCGCGCAATCGTATCCATTAACTCTTCCAGCGGCTGCTCCACCAAAACCAGCAACACCGACAGCAGTACAAAGCAGAGCAGCATCGCACACGCTGCTCCTGCCATCAGGATCCATTCCACCTCCGGAATCTGCAGTGAGCGCAGCAGGGCGGCGACCGCTACGAGGCTCAACAACAGCACCCCGATAATCGGTATGAAAACTTTCCACTGCCAGCGAATCCCCGTCGCCCACCGCACAATAGGGGGCAAGTTCATGGCTGTATCTCATCAGAGACCCGCCTTCGGCGCAAGTGATCCATGCCATTGACAATCTCGACGGCAGCACAAGATACAATTCAGCACACCCGCGCGACTATTCTCGTCTCTCTTTCTTGGCTTCTTCTAGAATCAGACTCACGCCATAGCGCACCGCTGAATTCACCTGCGCTCGGAGGTTGTTTGTGACTTCTCCCGATTCGTTCGATCTGGTCGTTATCGGTTGCGGGCCCGCCGGTGAAAAAGCTGGTGCTCAAGCGGCGTACTTCGGCAAACGCGTCGCCATCATCGAACGCTCGTCCAGCGTTGGCGGAAGCTGTATCAACACCGGCACTGTACCCAGCAAAACTCTGCGCGAATCTGCCCTCTACTTTTCCGGCCTGAAGCAGCGCGGCCTCTATGGAATTGATTACTCGCTGAAAGAAAATCTCACCGTCCACGATTTCATGCATCACGAACGTGCCGTCGTCGAGATGGAACGCCAACGCATCCTGAAAAATCTCACACTTCACAAAATTGAATTAATCCGCGGCCAGGCTTCCTTCGAAGACTCGCATACAATCCTCGTCACCGGACACGATGGCACGCGGCGTTTGCGCGCTGACGTCATCTTGATTTCCACCGGCTCCAAGCCTAATCGCCCATCGGAAATTGCTTTCGACGACATCCACACCTTCGATTCCGATACCTTTCTTCACATGGATCGCATTCCTAAAAGCCTCGCCGTCATTGGTGGTGGCGTTATCGGTTGCGAATACGCCTCCATCTTCGCGGCCCTTGGTGTGGACGTCACGCTTGTCGATGGCCGAGACCGGCTTCTCCCGTTTCTCGATTCCGAAATTTCCGATCGGCTTCGCGATCGTTTTCTCGCTATGGGTATGCATCTCTGGTTCAACGAACGGCCCGTCAAGGTCGAGAATTCTCCCACTAGTGCGTGTCTTTCCATGAAGAGCGGCAAGAGACTTGAGACTGACGCCGCCCTGTTTGCGGCAGGTCGTCGCGCCGCTGTCGATGGCCTCGCTCTCGAAAAGGCTGGTCTAGCCATCAACGACAAGGGCTACATTGCCGTCGATGAAAACTATTGCACCGGCATCCCGCACGTCTACGCGGCGGGCGATGTTGTCGGTTTCCCCGCGCTTGCCTCGACTTCCATGGAGCAAGGTCGCGTCGCCGCCTGCCACGCTTTTGGCCTGAAATACAAACAACGTGTCGCTTCGCTCTTACCGATGGGCATTTACACCATCCCGGAGATTTCCGCTGCTGGCGAGACCGAACAATCCTGCAAAGAGAAGGGAATTGACTACTGTGTGGGCCGCGCTCTCTATGAAAACAACGCCCGCGGCCACATTACCGGTGATACCGCAGGTATGCTCAAACTCATCTTTGCCCGCGCTGATCGTAAACTTCTCGGCGTCAGCCTCATCGGTGAGTCCGCCACCGAGCTCATCCACATCGGCATGATGGTCCTCGACAATGGCTTGACCATCGACGAATTCATCGAACAAGTTTTCAACTATCCGACGCTCAGCGAAACCTACAAATACGCCGCCTACGACGGTCTCGGCAATCTCTCTGGTCACAAACTTCGCGAGGGGTGACCGCGTCGCTTCTCTTGTGCCGTCAAGCTTTTTCGCTGCATCGAACTATCCACAAGGAGCTCCTCCCATGCCTCTCGTTCGCATCGACCTTCGCACTGGAACATCTCCGCAATACCGCAAATCGATCGGCGATGCCGTTCACCAATCCATGATCGACGCCCTGGCCATTCCGCCGGACGA
>DASXBH010000435.1:0-3492 GCA_036491775.1 Candidatus Acidiferrum sp. | reverse complement strand
TTAATTCCCGCCTTCTTGATCGCGGCGATGGTGGATGCTGTTCCTCGAACCTGGTCGTCATAAAGGTTCGGGTTCTTCCATCCAGGATTGAAGGCGCTGATAACTGCTTCGTTTCCTCGGATCAGCGTCGCAAGAGAAGCCGTGTCGTAAACGTCGCCAGCCTTCGCGGTGAGACCCTCGCGTTTTTCAAGCTTCTCCGGATGCCGCACAATCGCTGTCACCACGTGCCCTCGGTCGAGCGCCTCCTTAAGCAAGGCTGAGCCAACGAAACCTGTCGCACCTAACAGGGCTACCTTCATTGCATACTCCTCATGTTCGGTAGCGGCAGCACTTGCGGGCTAACTGCCGCCCCCAGGGAAAAGCCAACAAGATCAAAGCGATGCCTGCCACCAGCCTCGGCTGCCGCCACAACGCGAGCGGAGACGTTACTCATCGAAGGGCGGCCCAACGATACCTGATCCGAATGGTTCGACTACAGCAGATAGCTCTTCTAACGACAAGCCGACAAGCTTGGGGTAAAGCTCTTCTACTCCACCTGGTGAAAAGAAGGTCAACATGCGGATCGGAGCGTTCGAACGATTCCTCCACGCGTGATGTGCGCCTGCTGGAATAACCACAATTGAGCCGACGGAGGCATTGAAAACGTCGCCGTCGATGCTGAAGGTCACAGTCCCTTCAAGGATGTTAAAAATTTCATCTTCCGCATGGAAGTGCATAGGTGTTGCTGTGCCCGGCGCCGCGATATTTTCCATAATTGCATAGCGGCCATTCACCTGTGTTCCGTGAACCCGAATGCACAATTTGTCTCCTGGGATCGCCTCAAACCATTTGATGGCGTCATGGTGACTGACAATAGGTGTACTTTGTTCGAGTGCATGATCAGATCCAAACTCCCTGACGAACTTGTGGGGATCATTCATCAGAATTTCTCCTTGATGGAGTGCACTGTTCGTTTCTTACTGGGGATTGAAACACTTTAGCTAGCATCTCTATTCCCTGTCCGCATGTCGATATCCGATACCTTTTTAACCCGTGACGAGAGCTACTTTGCCCGTGAACATCCTCCAGTCATCGCCTACGCCTATTTTGGATGGTTCTATCCAGAATAAGATTCGGAAATTATTTTCATGAACGTAGGTGCCAAGATCATTCACATTCATAGAAACGTTCTACGAACCCACCCCGATCTCACTGCGGAAGAGGTCGCCAATCTGTCCGTCTGCAGAATTCGATGGCCGTTTGACCATCATCGAGAGCGTAGCGAAGGGCTTAAGAAGTTACTCACGAAAAGGAGCCATTCTTACAGAATCAAACCATAATTGCGGCGGTATTCGCGCGGGGCCACCCGACGATTCTGCGGTTCGACCTATCTCCGCAACGGGCTGTCCCACTAGCACGGCACTTCAAAGTGTTAACATTTGATCCGCGAAAAATAAGCAGGCGGAACTGCTTCGTTGGTGTCACATTACAAAGAAATCTTTGATCAGCGTCGCGCCGCGAGTTACGGCATATTTCTCGAAATCGCGGCAGCCCTCTTCGGCAAGCACATCGTCGTCCAGGAGGAAGCGACCGGTGCATTGATCTGACGTACGGGTCAAGATGGCGTGGGCGGCATCGGCCATGATATCGGCCGTACGACAGCCCTCCGAAGCGACTCCAATGATGTCGCTGGCAGCGGTTTCAATCATTGTGCGCGGCCAGAGTGCATTGACCGCAATGCCTTTGGACCGAAACTCTTCCGCCATACCTAAGACACACATGCTCATCCCATACTTGGATATCGTGTAGGCGCAATGATCTGCGAACCACGCAGGATGCAGATTCAAAGGAGGAGAGAGCATCAGTACATGAGGGTTTGTTGCACGTACGAGGTACGGGTAAGCGGCCTGCGTGGCCGCAAACGTCCCACGAACATTGACCGAGAACATTAGGTCGAATCGCTTCATCGGCGTACCTGGTGTTTGGGCCAGGAACAGCGCGCTAGCATTGTTGACCAGGATGTCGATGCCGCCGAACCGTTCCGCGGCCTTAGCCATTGCCTCCTGGATGTGCTCTTCATTGCGAACATCAACCACCAATGGAAGCGCTTGCCCTCCTGCGTCGTTGATCTCTTTGGCCACGGTATGGATGGTCCCGGGCAGGTTCGCGTGTGGGTCCGCTGTCTTCGCGGCGATTACGACATTCGCACCGTCGGTCGCTGCGCGGAGCGCGATAGCGCGCCCGATGCCTCGGCTACCGCCGGTAATGAAAAGAGTTTTGCCTTGCAACGTTCGCATTATCACTATGTCCTGAGTCGGGGGCGCATTAAAGTTGCTTCATTGAAGCGAGAAAGTCGTCGCGCAGCACAAACTTTTGGATTTTGCCGGACGCGGTCTGGGGAAACTGCGCGACAAAGCGCCAGAGCCGAGGCGCCTTATAAGATGCAAGTCGCTCACGACAGAATGCGGAAAGTTCGTCACCGCTTATGCCTTGGTCTGGTCTGAGCTGCACAAAGGCGACGACAGTTTCTCCCCATTCCGGATCGGGCACGCCAACGACCGCGACGTTGGCAATGCCTGGGTGCGTGTAGAGCACATCCTCGATTTC
This sequence comes from Candidatus Acidiferrum sp., assembly GCA_036491775.1. GTDB lineage: Bacteria > Acidobacteriota > Terriglobia > Acidiferrales > UBA7541 > Acidiferrum. The sequence continues at coordinate 906 of DASXBH010000435.1, read as the reverse complement.
GCGGGGGTAGATGTTTTCACCGCCCCGAATGATCATGTCCTTCAGACGACCCTGGATGCGGCAATATCCGTCTGCATCCATGCTGCCAAGGTCTCCGGTGTGCAACCAACCTTCTGTATCCAGGGCTTCCGCGGTCGACTTGGGGTCATCGAAATATCCCTTCATTACGCAGATGCTCCTCGCACAGACCTCTCCGACCATGCCCACGGGAACCGTTTCGCCAGTGGCAGGGCTTACGATCTTGACCTCCGTTTGCGGCAATGGTCGCCCCACCGTTTCGAACCAATGGGGGTTGGGGTCTTGCGCAAGCGTGTGGGTAATATACGGGGACGATTCAGTTTGGCCAAAGCCAATAGCCACCTCGACGCCAAACTCAGCGCGTGCGCGGCGCACCAGTTCAGGGGGCACTGGCGCTCCGCCCAATGCTGTCAGTCGCCACGCCGACAGATTGCGCTTTTGCACACCGGTTTGATCAAGCATTCGAATCAACATCGTTGGTACACTAAGCATCAACGTGCCGCGGTGATATTCAAAAAGGTCGAGTGTGAGTGCAGGGTCAAATCCGGGTGGCAAAACATGGAGGCCACCGGTCTGCAATGCGCCGAGGGTAGCGAGCCCACAGCCAGCCGTGTGGAACATTGGCATCGGGTTGATCCAGACGTCCCCGGTATTGGCGCCGATCACGCGGGCGTAAAACCGGCTGTTGTTGACCAAACCGCGATGGGTCAACTCAGCGCCTTTGGGAAACCCCGTAGTGCCGGACGTGTATTGAATTTGCGCGACATCGTCAGGGCGCACTTCTGGCAATCGGCGATTAGTCCCCCCTGATTTCAGAAAATCCGACCAATCGGACAGACAGATGACCTCGCGCAGGTTCGGAACGTCTGCTGCGATTTGCCGGAGCAC
>DASXBH010000434.1:0-7172 GCA_036491775.1 Candidatus Acidiferrum sp. | reverse complement strand
GGAGGTCCGACGGACAAGAAAACACCCGCTGTCAAGGAACGCTCTTGGGAACGTTGCTTTGGAGCGGGTGTTTGTCTGGAGGACAAATTTTCTGCAGGAAAGCTGTTACATTCCAGACGAGGAGGTGCTGGACATGACGGCCTTCTGCATTTGGTGGGCTTCCTGCAGGTGCGATTTCAGAGTGGGAAGCGTTTTGGAGGCGAATTCCTTTAACGCGGGATTTTTGCCGGCGGTCGATTCCTTCTGGAATTCGGCAACGTCTTGCTCGTGGTCCTTGACCATTTCGCGAGCGTAGGCCTTATCGAATTCGGTGCCAGAGAGTTTGGAGAGGCGTTCGTACATGGCCGCATCCATTTTAGAAACGTCGCTAGGGAGAGTCATGTTGTTCTGGGAAGCCACGTTCTTGAGCTCGTCGTTGGCTTTGGAATGATCGGAAACCATTCTTTCGCCAAACTGTTTCACGGCAGGGTTGGTGCCCTTTTCGGCCGCGAGCTGGCCAAGCTTCACTTCGCTCATGCCGCCGGACGCAGCCTTCATCGCGAAGGTGTTGTCGGCATCAGCGGGAGAAGCGGTGGCCTTACGAGCAGCCATCAATACGAAAGCGATGGAGGCCATAAAAAGCAGGACGGCGAGGTTGTGCAGAAAATCTCGGTTATTGAATTTACGCATGATTTTGACTCCTTCTTCGAGTGACAGGTGGACTGTAGTGTGGACGTTGTGCGGCAACAATCCATTGCGAACTGTATTTCGAGCCAGGCGGAAACTTACATTTCGAAAATGAGTTCTGTGCTTCAAACGGCTTTCACGACTTCGACTTCACCACGACGACGAGGTACGTCAATAGCTACGCCGTCGGAATAGCGACGAACCAGGATGTCAACGGTGGCATCGCCGATTTGAAGATCCTGAATCATGACTTCGTCCAAATTTATGGGGAGAGCGGGATTTTCGAAACGAATAAGCTTTTCGGGCGCGTTGATGGTGATTCCCAGGACGGCGCGAAGAAGCAGATAGACGCTGCCGGAAGCCCAGGCCTGGGGAGCGCACGCAACAGGATAAAGGGTGGGACCATGGGATTCGGCGCGCTTGTGAAAACCGCAGAAGAGTTCGGGAAGACGATTGAGATCAATCTGAAGGCTGGCTTCGTAAAGTCCAGAAAGGATTTGAACGGCTTTGGCTTGAAAGCCGTACAGAGAGAGGCCCATGCCGATGAGGGCGTTGTCGTGCGGCCAGACGGAACCGTTGTGGTAGGACATGGGATTGTAACGAACTTCGCCGGCAGCCAAAGTGCGAACACCCCAGCCAGAAAACATAGATTCGCTCAACAAGGTATCTGCGGTAATGGCGGCGTGCTGACGATCGGCAATTTTGCAGAAGAGGGCGTGGCCGGCGTTAGAGGAACGAACGCTGCATTGTTCTTTCTTGCCGTCGAGAGCGAGGACGTAGGAGCGGAGTGCCTCGTTCCAGAAAGATTGTTCGAAACGCTGCTGCAATTCGGTAGCTTGATGTTCCAGCTGGGTGGCGAGGTCTGCCTCTCCTAAGGCACGAGCGATGACGGCGGCAGAAAGCTTCGCCGCATAGACATACGCTTGCACTTCACAGAGTGCGATGGGAGCTTCGGCGATGCGACCATCAGTATGCATGATGGAATCGCCGGAATCTTTCCAGCCCTGCTGTAAAAGACCCTCGGGAGTTTTGCGGGCGTATTCAACGAAGCCATCACCATCGGCGTCGCCGTAGCGATCAATCCATTGCAGCGCCTTGAGAATGTTGGGCCAAATGGTACTAAGGAACGGAAGATTATTGGTTCGTCGGAAATAGGCGCCGGCGAGCAGAACGAAGAGCGGAGTAGAATCGACACTCCCATAGTATCTGCCGAATGGAACTTCGTTGAGAGCGGCCATTTCGCCGCGACGCATTTCGTGGACAATCTTGCCGGGCTCGGCATCCTGTTCGGCGTTCTTTTCCGTGGCCTGAGTGCTGGCGAGATAAGTCAGAACACCTTCCGCAATGGAAGGAGCGAGCCAAAGGCACTCAAGAGCTGTAATGATGCCGTCGCGACCGAAAACGGTGTTAAACCAAGGAACACCGGCGTAGGGATAGCCGGCTTCCGGATTTCCCTGGATGAGCATTTGCAAGTCGGCTTCGGAACGATTTAGCCAAATATTGAAGCGTTTGTTGGACGTGGAGACCTGGCTAAGGCCAAGGATGCGATGATCGCACTGAGCGCGGCGCGCCAGAAACGCATTTTTGTAAAGCTGAAGATTTTTTCCACTGGAATTACGCTCGCAGACGGTAGTGAGAGAAATCGCAGATTCTTCTTTGGGCTGCAATTTGAGATCGAAACGGACGCTGTTCTCGGAAACGAAAGTGGGGTGCGGGGAAAAACGGAGGCAGGTGGTGCGAAGAACGTTGTCGAGGCCCTGATAACTCAAGAGGACAGAGTCGTTCCCCATATGCACTGGGAGCGGTTGGCCTTTTTTGCGGCGCGGCGTACCGCGGACTTCGAAAATGTCGGCGAAGTCTGCGCCGAAATCGAAAGACAGTGTCAGGTCGATGGGGTCGAGGCCGTAGTTGGTGAGGCGGAGATGTTCGTAGCAAAGACCGTCGTCGAGGAACTTGGAGCGATAAATGTGGACGATGCCTCGAGAAAGGGTAACGCGGCCGTTGGCGGCAGTACTGTCGAGATTGGTGAGATCGACGGAGAGGAAAGCGTTGTCGTCTTGAATCGTGGAACTCAAAAGTAGAGGAGCTTTGCCGTGGAGACGAAACGTCATGCGGCTGAGATGGCGCGTCTCTGCGTAAAAGAGGCCGAGTTGGCCATCGCCGACTGTTTCGATATCGCCGTAGCGGTTAAAGACGCCGAAAGTGTCGCCATATTTCAAGACGCGGGTGCGGTCATCCGCCAAGGCCGAAGAGGCGAGGACATAGTACTTATCTTTGACGCGAATGATATCGGACAACTGTTACTCCTGGTGAGAGTGAGAGAATCGCTCCTGTGGAGAGTCATTTCAGGAGGGCTGGGGGTGCTCCTTCGAATTCGGCCAATTCCGGCTCGTTGAATTCGGGGAGCACCCGATTATAAAGGGAGACGTAGTCGAGGGCCATACGTTCATCGGTAAAGCGCTGTTCGAAGACCCTGCGGCAAGTGCGGCGATCGATGTCTGAGATGCGATGAACGCAGGCCACGGCAGAGTCTATGTCTTCGACAACAAAACCAGTAACTTGGTTAGAAATAACTTCTGGGACCGAGCCGCAACGAAAGGCAATGGTGGGCGTACCGCAGGCCATGGCCTCGATCATGGTAAGGCCGAAGGGTTCAGGCCAATCGATGGGAAACAGATAGGCGTAAGCGTTGGAGAGGAATTCGCTTTTCTGGCTGTCGCCAATTTCACCAATGAATTCGACGAGAGGATGGCGAAGCAGCGGTTTCACCTTGGCGTCGAAGTAAGCTTGGTCAACCTTGTCAATTTTCGCCGCGATTTTTAATTTCATGCCGGATTGAATAGCAATTTCGATGGCGCGATCGGGACGTTTTTCGGGAGAGATGCGTCCGAGAAAGGCGAGGTAATCTCCAGGCTCATAGCGGGGCTTATAGAGCTTGGGTGAAAGACCATGGTAGACATTACCAATCCAATTCGCGGCGGGTAGCGGTTGACGCTGAGAATAGGAAATCGAGATTACCGGCGCATCGCAGAAATGACGGTATAGCGGTTGCAGATCAGGAATGTCGAGGCGGCCGTGCAGGGTCGTGATGCTGGGAAGAGCGAGATTCTTACTCAGCGGGAAATGGCAGTAGTCGGCGTGAAAGTGCAGCAGATCGAATTTTGAGGACTGTTGGATGACTTGGTCCAAAGAGATGATGTGATAGGGGAGCGGATCTTGACACTTCGAGTCCAGACGAAGGGCCGTGGAACAAGGCGAGACCAACTTGGCGGAGGTTAGCGAGTCACCGCTGGCGAACAGGGTGACATCGTGGCCGAGTTTGACAAGCTGTTCGGTGAGATGGGAAACGACACGTTCCGTACCTCCATACAACCTGGGTGGCACGCTTTCATAAAGTGGAGCGATTTGAGCAATGCGCAAGATGGGTCCCCTAGATTTTTCGGTCTAGACTCTTAAATCCTGTATCCTCCAAAGCTTAAATTGCGACGCCGCGGACGGGTATCGGCGGAAGTCCTAGTTCATTACGAAATAAACTGTACAAATTTTGGTAGGTGAGCATCGCCGTATGGGATGCGCTTATAGCGAAAGTGAGGCGCCCAGACAAGGCAAGAGCATCGGAGCGACCAAAGCGCATAGGCAAGAACGTCTGTGCTACGGGAGACGCCAGAGAAGCGGAGTTCGTGACGAAGATACGGCAGGTTGGAAATCCGGAACAGGCCTACTGCGATTGCCTGATTGTTCGGTTGAAGGGTGGGCCGAATCATCTAGGCGAGGGGTGCACAGTGAGAATAACGAAAAGAGCATCGGGGAATTTGCGGGCGCCCGGAACTGAGGATCCGTTTCCGCGTCCACCCGTTCCGCAGCCACCGGGACCGGGACTGCCGCCGGGTCCTGGCAGAGAACCCGATCCGCAACTGCCGGATCCCGATCCGGACCCTGATTTGCCGCCACGGCCCGGGCCCGGTGGTCCGGGATTGCCACCACTGCCTACTGACTTCGTGTAATCACGACGGTAATTCATAAGCCCTGATTGGTGGGTAACCACCCGCCTACTTTTACTGTAAGCGTTCCATACATGGAACCATGTATGGAGGTACTGGGTCACGCCGAATATGCTTCCTTGTTTGGGTTAGGGAACGCTGGAAAACCACAAAAGCGAAAGAAATATACGGAGTAGCAGGAAGCTCAGCTCGCAAGGGAGTGGGCTAAGTGTTGGTTGGAGGATGAGCCGGATGCGGATTCTGGTGGCTGACGACCACGAACTGGTTCGAAAAGGAATCTGCTCCGTTCTAGCCGCCGAGCAATCGGTGCTGGTGTGCGGTGAGGCGGTGGATGGTCGCGACGCGGTAGCGAAGGCGACGGCACTGCGGCCAAATGTTGTGGTGATGGACATCAGCATGCCGAACATGAACGGGTTGGAAGCGACCCGCGAGATCAAGAGACTCCTGCCCGACACGGAAATTCTGGTTCTGTCGCAGCACGACGCGCCGGAAATGGTACGACAAGCGTTTAATGCTGGGGCGCGCGGGTATGTCGTGAAATCAGCAATCTCCAAAGACTTATTGGCAGCGCTTGCGCAGATCAGGAATCGGGAATCAGTCATCACGCCGAAAGCGATCGGCGAATCCAATGGAAATCTAGACGCGCAGGAGATCCTACAGCGGAGTGCGGCTTACGAGAGAGCACTACGCGAGAGTGAAGAGCGCTTTCGCTCGTCCATGAATAACATGGCGGAGGGCGTGTACACGCTGGACTCACAAGGGCGAGTGACATTCATCAATCGATCGGCAGAAGAAATGCTGGGGTGGAAGTCCGCGGAGCTAATGGGCAAGAAGATACACGACGTGGTGCATTACAAACATGCGGATGGCACGCCGTTTGCTGCTGCGGATTGTCCTATCGTGCGAGTGATCGAAGACGGAAACGAACTGAGAGAATTCGAAGACATCTGCATTCGTAAGGACGGAACTATTTTCCCGGCGGTGTTCAGTTCGTCTCCTATCAAGGCTGAAGGAAAAATCGCCGGCATTGTAGTGAGTTTCCGCGACGACACGCGGAGACGGGAGACCGAAGAAGCGCTGCGCTACAGCGAAGGATTATACCGAGCGATTGGCGAGTCTATCGACTACGGCGTCTGGATCTGCGATGCAAAGGGGCGGAACGTTTACTTCAGCCCATCGTTCCTGGAATTGGTGGGCCTAACGCAGGAGCAGAGTTCGGAATTGGGATGGACACATTCGCTGCACCCTGAGGACACGGCAGAAACGGTGAAAGCGTGGCAGGAATGCGTGAGAGAGGGGAGATTCTGGGAGCGGGAACACCGATTTCGGGGAGTGGATGGAAAGTGGCACCACATTCTAGGGCGCGGCGGCCCGATTCGAAACGCAGAAGGAACAATCCTGTATTGGGCGGGAATTAATTTAGATATTCAGAATCGTAAAGAATCGGAACTGGCGCAGCTGCGAAGCACGACGCAATTTCAACTGGTAACCGACACCATGGCGGTTGCGGTTACGCGATGCAACCGGGACCTGCGGTTTATGTGGGTGAATCCACGATATGCGGCGTGGGTAGGCAAACCGGCGGAAGAAATTGTAGGGCACTCGATTGAGGAAGTATTGGGGAAAGAGAGATTTGAGCGGCTGAAGGGATACATTGCGAGAGCGCTGGAAGGCAAGCCGGTTTCTTACCAGGAGCAAATTCACTTTAAAGGAATTGGATCGCGGTGGATTTCCGTGGCGTATGCGCCAACGTTTGATGTCGAGGGCGTTGCGGATGGATGGGTAGCGTCACTGGTGGACGTGACGGATCGCCGGCAACGGGATGCGGAACTGGCGAAACAGGCGCGATTGCTCGACTTCAGCTTTAATGCGGTGATGTTGTGGGACACGCAAAGCCGGATCACGTATTGGAATAAAGGAGCGGAGGAACTTTACGGCTGGACCCATGACGAGGCACTGGGGCAAGTGCCTCATGCGCTGTTGAGAACAGATTTTCCCGAGGCACTCAGCTCAATCATGGCGCACCTGCGCCGCGAAGAAACATGGCAGGGGGAATTGGTGCACCGGCACAAAAACGGACGCCGGCTGACGGTGCTATCGCGATGGGCACTGACGCGTGATCCGGAGACGGGTACCGAGTCGATTACCGAGATAAATATCGACATAACGAAGACTAAGGAAGCGGAGCGAGAGCTGCATAGCCTGGTGCAAACGCTGGAGGCGAGAATTTCGCAGCGTACGCAGGACCTGGAGAGCGCGACGGAGAAATTACGCGAATTGTCGGGCCGGTTGCTGCAGACGCAAGACGAAGAGCGGCGGCGCATTGCGCGAGAATTACACGATGGAGTTGGGCAATTGCTGGCTGCGCTGAAGATGAATTTGTCGAAGCTGAATCGCGAGAAGAGACGGTTGAGTCCGGAAGCGGCGCAGTCGATGGACGAGAATGCGAGTTTAATCGAGCAAGCATCGCAAGAGATTCGAACGATGTCGCATTTGCTGCACCCG
>DASXBH010000433.1:0-13146 GCA_036491775.1 Candidatus Acidiferrum sp. | reverse complement strand
CCACCGTCACGTGCTTCCGCGCCATCTGCGAGACGTAGTACGTCGGCAACATCGAAGAGTCGCCAAAAGGCTCTTCCAGGGAACTCGTCAGAGTTTCGACGGTTCCAAATACATCGGGCTCGACGATCAGTTCGTGGTGGTCGGTGCCGAATTTCTCGGCCACCATTCTGGCGTAAGGCGCTTCGTTGAATTCCTGGTCGCGGAAGCCGATCGCGAACGTTTTGACCGGAGTCGAACTTGCGCGCGCCATCAGGGCCACTATGGTGGAGGAATCCGTGCCTCCACTCAACAGCGCTCCCAAGGGAACTTCTGAGATCAAGCGGATGCGGACGGCCTCTGCCAACCGGTGTTCCATTTCCTGCAGGCACTCTTCTTCGCTTCGCGGGGGATGCGTACTGTATTGCGGCAAATCCCAGTATTGGCGTACCTTGATCTTGCCATTCTCGAATTCCAGCAGATGTCCCGGCGGCAGCTTCTGAATTGTCGTGAATGCCGTAAGCGGATCGGGGACGTATCCGAAATACATGTACTGCAAGAGAGCTTCCTGGTTGACCGACGCTAGTTCAGGCGCCACAGCCAGAATCGCTTTGATCTCCGAGCCAAAGAGCAGGCGCTGGCCCTGTAAGGCGTAGTGGAGCGGCTTTTTGCCCAGCCGATCGCGTGCCATCAGTAATTTTTGACGGCGCTCGTCATAGAGGGCAAATGCAAACATTCCCCGGAGCTTGTTTACGCAATCCGGGCCCATCTCTTCGTAAAGATGGACTATCGTTTCGGTATCGGAGTGAGTGGAGAAACGGTGCCCGCGCTTCAACAAATCCTCGCGCAGTTCCTCAAAGTTATAGATCTCGCCGTTGAAAACGATCCAAGCAGTCCGATCTTCGTTGAACACCGGTTGCTGGCCCCCAGCCAAGTCGATGATGCTGAGACGCCGCATCCCCAGGCCAATCCCGTCCTTAACAAAGATACCTTCTTCATCGGGACCGCGATGCAGAATCGCCTGGCACATTCGGTGAATCGTAGCGGACTCAATCCGCTGCCCCGCTGCCGTGCTAACGATCCCCGCGATGCCACACATAGACTATCCCCTCACGCTCACTTCGGGATTCGTGCTCTTGCGGAACTGAACTGAGGCATCTCTGGCGAGCTTCAACCGGTAATCGCGGTATTCTCCGGGATTGCCTTCGCGACCATCGCAGGCCGCCAGGATGATGTTCACCATTTCTCGGGCGGTGACGAAATGGATCATCTCGTTCCTCTCCCGTGCTCCCTCAACGAACTCGGCGAGAAATCGTTGCATGGGTGGTCCCATCACAGCGTCTTGTTGAGTGGGATCCATACTATGGGTATGGAGCTTGATGAAGAGCCAGTCTGGCCGGTGCTGAACAGAAATCGCTGCTTTCTTCCACAGTCCGAGCCGGCGCAAACCGGGAGGATTCGACCCAGTCAAAGCGGCGTTTTCGAAACGACCAACTCCATTGCGCGCATGCCTGTCAAAATCGAACATCAGCGGACCCTGTACATTGAGAGGAAAGATCTGCGGAGCGCGACCCGCCGCGAGATCCCGCCCCTTGCGGTGCGGAGCTTGAACGTCAAGTGGGAGGCTGCACTCGTACAGCGAATTCACCTTTTCAATCTGTGCCGGGTGAAATGGGGCGGCTGGCAAGGTGAAATCGGCATAGCATCCAGTTTCCGCCAGAATCTGCATCTCGTTATCCACGCCGCAAGCATAGCCTCCGGCGGCATTCGCCAATGTAAAATTGCCGTGGACAAATGCGTAGCGCGGCTCGCTGGAACCGCCCATAAAACACAGCGATCCGTGATTCACGACAAGGGCATCGCGAAATTCCACCAGCTGGCGTCGCGTATTTTCGGCCGTATCTGGCTCATCAAGCCCATGATGCAGGTGGATTTCAATTTCTCCCGAGCCTTGGTGACAGTGCTCGGCAACGCGCTCGACCAAAGAGCGGTCATACTGCTCGGCAGGGTAGAAGTAAGTATGTACCAGCGGCCGCCCTTCCTGGTCACGCCACCGGTCGACGGCTCGTGGATATTGGGAGCACCAGTATTCTACCCGGCATTCCTGTTCAGAAAACGGTGCACGGGCTCGCCCGTTTTCGGGCACAATCGCGGGCTCGAAATGATCGGCGAGAGCAACCATCAGATGCACGGCACCCCGTGGGCCGCGGCGAGTAAGCCTTTGCCAGGCGTAACTCGGCAGCCATCGCCCGTAAGAGAGCGTCTGTGCCAGACGTTGGCGGACGCCGGGCTTTCCATTTTCCGCAGCAACCCCATTCCTACGATTTCTCTCTTGGCTCATGACCGTGTGTTCGATGCATTCCTACAGAAGGCGGTAGCGTCAACCGCAAAATTCACCGCATGGGCCTTCGACCGTGCACGGAGATTGGTTCCTCCACAACCCGCAAATCCTCCAGCCCGCAACTCTCGAACCATCGAAAGACTTCTTCATAGGAGTGCTTGGATTGGTACCAGGGCGAGTACCAGTCGAAGGTATCGAGCACTCGCCATTCGGGATCTTTATTGAACGACATCGGAACCAACCACGCGATTGCAGCGCTGGCAGGCTTCCCTACCAGCGGAATCTTCCGCAAGACCTGGTGCATTCCGTACAGCGGAACCACGCCATAACAGAGTTTGTATAGGAGCCTCTGCGGCATGCGCCGCGTGACTTTGCGGTAAACGTCGCTCATCCGATACCAAGGGTTATAAGAACTGTACAACCAGACCGCAAGGCGGCCCCCCGGCTTCAGCAGCCTTGGCAGAACTTTGACAGCCTGTTCGCAGCTAGGAGTGTGGTGCAACACGCCAATGCTGTAGATGAAATCGAAACTGCCTTCGGCAAAGGGCAAGTGAAATACGTCCGCCTGAAAGATGGTGGCATTACGATCTTCTAGGTTCTTGGCGGCAACTTCCGAGGCCAGGCTCAGGTCAATTCCGACTACCTTTGCGCCCCAGCGGGTTGCCACTTCCGCGAATCGACCCATGCCGCAACCGACATCCAGCACCAGTTTTCCCGCCAAGTCTTCAGGGCGGAATCCCGTGCGCTGGCGAAATGCGATCTCAGAGCGGTTACTGTTGGCATCATCCAGTTGCGTACGCGCGTGCGTCTTCCATTGAAATCCGAAGCTGCCCGCGTAATTCTGCGCATCGACAAAGCGGACGACACCATTCAGCACGGGATATTGTGCTCCACAGCCTGAACATACGAGTCCATCAGAACGCTGATCCAGCCGCTTGTGACACTCCACGCAGACCAACACAGCCAGGACTTCGTTAGCGACTCCAGGCCAGTTCGCGCTCGCGTTTTCCACCATTTCCATACTTACCTTTGCCTCCGCTACTGGTTTCGCCCTGCGGTGACGTGCTCAGATCTTGGGGCACGCTGGCGATCTGATACACCGCACTGATGTAGCCCACCATGAAATACGGGAACAAGTTATATTCCGTCGAAGCGAACACAGCTCCCGCCATATAAGCCGCCATTGCCGCCCACAGCGCGCTAGTCCACAAGCGTATGTCCTCGCTGGTTTCATATCCGGGCAGTTTTCGAACCGACCTGATTTTGCGAAGAGTAAAAACCAGCAACAACAGAAACAGAAAAACACCCGGAACCCCTGTCTCAGCTCCCAACTCGCTGTAAGTGTTATGCGCCACGCGCCAGGTTTGCGTGTAGCTGGAGAAGTTTCCCGGCCCAACCCCAAAAATGGGATGCTTCACCATGAGCTTCAGGCTGTCCTTGAGCAGTTGCTGACGGGCCTCCAGGGAACCCCGGTCACCGGAGCCTTCTATGTCGCCGCGGACAATACTCTCGATGCGGATCAGGTAGTTTGGCGTGACGATGACGACTCCGACCGCGATCATCCCTATAAATACCGCGCTTACCAAGACCACCCTGCGCTTACCCTTGATGCCAAACTCCCATAGGCAAATTGCCACCGTCACCACCATCGCGAGTAGACCGCTGCGAGAATAAGTCGCAATCACTCCCCACATGAGGAAGCCGAGACATACCGCCCAAAACAACTTCCACAGCATTTTCTTGGCAGCAAAGAAGAAGGCCACGCATAAGGGAAAATTAATGGCGATGTTGATCGCCAAATCGTTCGGATTTTCCAGAATGCCCTTCTGGATGCCCATCAACCGGCCGTCTATGGTGTCGTGAACAAAGACGGAGGCCACCGTCACCAGTGCAATCGTTCCCGCTTGGATGGCGAGCAACCTGCGCACTTCCTTAACCGAGGTCGTGACCATGTAGATCAAGATCGCGACGATGACCCCTTTCGAGAACTTGTTTATCACCGTGTCGTAAGCCCCGCCCCGCCACGCCGCAAACGGGATGCACAAGATCATGTGGGCGAGAAGCAAAAGAAGTATCTTAAGTTCGAGGGTGAGGCGGTGACGGCGCCCGGCGGGAACCAAGAAGATCATCGCGAACAAGGCGATTCCGCCTGCGATCTTGTTGATCGGCACAACCGCCAAGCCGGGAATAAAGTCCTCCGGCCTGGCGAAGTAAATCACCGAGAACATCATCAACGCGTAATACGCCAGCGTGCTCCTGCTGGGTTTGACCCCAAGAGCGAATCTTGACGGAGTTGCCAGGGCCGGCTCCTTCATTTCTCCTCCGGCTTCGTCGCTTGGACCTTCCCTTTTACGAAGTCGAATTCGTCAAGGGGCACAACAATATCTTGGTTTAGCGTCATCATCCGAATCTTCAGGAATTTGTCTGCCGGCGGAGCCCACTGCATATTTTCGTACAGCCGCAAACTTTGCCCCCTCCAAGAGGGTTCATTCGTGACAATCGGAAAACTGTCCACCAGCCGAAACTGCTGACTCTGCAGCAACTCTCGCAACACTCGCTGCGACTCGAATTGCAATGGAGCATTTTCCAGAACGACCGCGAACCGGATACCGTCACGACGAAACAGATCCAGTAGTTCCTGGCGGCTACGCAACAATTCCTCACTGTTCTGATTCGTCCTGATATCGCTTACATAGAGCGACTTCCGTAACACGATGAACTGCCGCTGTGGGTCAAGAGCGCGCATGTAAAACACGAAGTTCCCCGGCACTTTGCCATCGAACAACACAATGCCCGAGTGATAGCTGGTCACGAGTTTAGAGGCCGCATCCTTATACCCTGAAATATAGGGCCGTTCGTAAGCCCAGGCTCGGATCCCCAGGAAGCCAACTAATAGAAGCGCACTCCCTCGCATCAACAGCCTCACCCTTGGGAGATGAAAACACTGGGTCAGAAAGCCCGCGGCAAAATACACCAGGGGTGGAACCCAGTAGATGGCAAAGCGGCTCTCAGCCTGTCCAAAGAGCGTAAACGTGATGTATCCAGCAAGGATCCAGCACACCATGGGCACCGCCTGGCCCGCGCGGTTCCATCGCTTGGCGAACAAGATGCCCACCAAACTCAGTAATAAGAGCGGAACCGTGAACGTGAGGGGTAAAGTGCGAAGGTAAAACGTCAGCCTCATCCAGCCGCTCATTTGGTGTGACCCAAGATCGTTTGCCATCGCGCGCCCTTGGGTAACCGCCATAAGACCGTAAAATGGGCCGACCAGCAAACAACCCAGGCCCACTGCCCACAGAAAACTAGCTGAAAAAATACGCTTCCACTTACCCGTGACCAGCAGAGTCAAGAAGCAGAATATCAACAGGTAGACGTTCGTCTGCTTGCATAGCAGGGCCGCGCTCAGCCAAAGAACGAACAAATATAGCGATTTTTTGCTCGCATCGTTCAGATACTTCATCCAGTAGCGGATTGCAGCCACGCCGAGAGCTAGCGATGGTATTTCCAGCATCACTGTCTTCTCAAACAGCATCACCATCGGAACCAAGCCCAAAATGGCAGCACTCACCGCCGCCGTATAAGAATCCTGCAACTCTTCCACCAAGCGGAACCATTGGAAAAGGAGAAGCACCGTGAACATTAGGATCGTCAGACGCGCCGCGATCGGGGACGGTCCAAAGACTATGAATGCGAGGCCCTCGAAAAAATAAAAAAGTGGAGGCCAGTGTACGATCGCAACCCCAGGATACTGGACGTAGTAGTTGTAAGCGTAGTGCGCCGGATGCCGCAAAGGTACATCCCGGAGTGCATCGGCTATAAACAGTCCCGTCACTGCATGTTGGGCCTCATCGACGTTGTAATCGAATTCACCCCGGCTTAAGTTGCGCGTTGCTACCAGACATACCAGCGCAATGACGCCGAACAGCATCCACCAATCACGGCGGCCCGGGAACTGTTTCGACTTCTGGATACCTTCCGGACTCGAATCGGAGAGGCTGGCCTCTGCTTCGGACTGGGTGACGATCGATCTCAACGTGTCCACGCGGCTTTTCTCCCAGTCATGAAGTTGGCAAAAGCTACGACCGCCGCTGTGTTCAGCACCACGAAGGTCGCGGCGGCATCGCCTGCGCGCGCTATCGGCCCCCGCTTCAACAAACGCGCAAGAGCCACAAGTCCCAATCCGTAGAAAGCCAACTGCAAGACCAATGCCACTCGGTACAGAGGAGCCTTCAGCCATAACGAGGCGAAAAGCATCGCAGCCAGAGCGAAGGGAACCGCTAAACGCAGTAACTTGTGACTCACGAAGCGTGCGAGCAGCGGATTGCGGCCAGTCAGAATCCACGGCGCTAACTGCATCAGCTGATAGTTTCCGCTGAGCGTCCGCACCTTGCGCGCAAACTCTGGTCCACCGCCCAAATCCGGACTGTCCCAAGCACGTGCCCTGTCGTCGAAAACTACACGCTTCCCCTGCCGCGCGACCAGCATAGGAATGTAAACGTCGTCCAGAATCGTTCCTTCGGCCAGGTCTGACAGCAACTCCCGCCGGACGGCGTAGAGCGCTCCTGTCGCACCCACGACCGATCCTGACTCCGACTCCAACTCCCGGATCGTTTTTTCAATCCTCCAATACAACCCCATACCTTTGCCCGCCTCGCCCGACTCAGGATCCCCCAACATCAATGCCCCGCTCACACAACCGACTTCCGGATCTGCAAAGTTCTCCACCAGAAAGCGTATCGCTCGGTGCTCGATTTTCTGGCGAGCATCAGTCAGAACAACTATCTCTCCAGCCGCCAAGGAGATCGCATCGTTCAAGCCAGCTGCTTTTCCTCGCGACAACTGCTTCAGCAGCACTTGCACTCGTGGGTCTCCCTCGTACTGATGCAAGACACTCTCGGTGCCGTCCGTGGAACCGTCGGAGACAATCACAATCTGGCAGCGCGATGGCGGGTAATCCAACTCCAGCAGGTTCTGCATTTTGCTTGCAAGCCGTTGTTCCTCATTGCGCACGATCATCACGATAGAAACGTAGGGTTCGTGCGGCGAGCGCACAACCGGCCAAGGCGAGAGAAGCGCTCGCAACCACAACCAGCCCGCATACCCCACATAGGTATAGGCAATCAGAAGGGCGGCGCTCCAGAAAACCCACCTCATTGCGCTCCCCGTCCCAGCAGGACGATCTTGATAGTTTGAAACAGGATCAGCAAATCCAGCCCGACGGAAGCATTCTTGATGTAAAACAGGTCGTACTGCAGTTTCTCACGCGCATCTCCGACCGTGTTGCCGTATTTATACCCAATTTGCGCCCATCCCGTGATTCCGGGACGCACCACGTGGCGCACTCCGTAATACGGAATCTCGCGGCTCAGCCATTCCACAAACTCCGGCCGTTCCGGACGCGGTCCGACGAAACTCATATCGCCCTTCAGAACACACCATAACTGCGGAATTTCATCCAGTCGTGACGATCGTAGAAACTTGCCAACGCGCGTAATTCGCGGGTCGTCATCGGCAGCCCAGGTCGCACCCGTATCGGCTTCCGCGTCCTTCCGCATCGTGCGGAATTTGTAGCAATAGAATACTTTCCCACCCTGGCCCACGCGCTTCTGACGGTAGAACACCGGTCCGGCGGAACCCAGTTTCACAGCGGCTGCAATAAACGGCAGCAACGGTAGCGAGAGGACGAGGCCGAACAGGGCCGCAATAACATTCAACAGCCGTCTGAGACCCCGGTTCACAATGCTGAACCGGAATCCCTCCGCAAAAATTAACCAGCTGGGATACAGATGCTCGACTTCGATTCGCCCGGTAATCTTTTCCAGCCAGGAGGTGGCTTCCTCTACCTTCACTCCCGCTAGCCGCAAAGCCAGCAATTCTTCTACAGGCAACGTTCCACGCCTGTCGGGCATGGCCACAATCACGCGATGGACTCCCTTATTGCGAGCCAAGCCGAGCAGATGATTTGCCACCGTCTCACGGGTAAGTTCGCCTTCGATGTTGCCCGTCCACCCCACCACTTCGATTCCCAGGCCTTCCCGACGCAATCCATTCAGCAGCCGTTGCGCACGATCTCCGGTGCCCACTACGTAGACCCGCTCACATAAAAACGGCTGGCACACTAGCCAGCTATAAGCCGAGCGCCAACAGAAGATAGCGACGGCTAAGATAGCCACTCCGAAGACCGCGGAGTTCTTTCCCGGCAAAAAACCTGGCGAGACGTAGGTCACACTGGCGAGCACCAGCGCTACCAGGCCCAAAGCGAAAAGCATCCTGAAAGCCTGCTCAAGCTTGGCCGGCGAGTGGGATGAATCGTAAAGATCGAACCCGTGGGACACCAGTAAAACCATGCCGACGACGCCGAGGATTCTCAGGTAGCCGCCCTCAATGAACATTTCGTTATTGAGCCGCAGCAGGCTATCGCTGTTCCACAGCGCTCCCAGTACGAAGGAGACCCCCACGATCAATGCTTCCCCGACCAGAAGCACCAGGGTCCTTACCGGGTAGTAGACATTGAAGAGCCGAATCACTCCGCCCCCTTAGGACTTGATGGTGTTCTCTTTTTTCTCGTATGCGTCGTAGTAGTAGCGCGCGTAGGGTGCGGCATTATCGCTGGTTCCATTCAAGACGATCCCAATCAACGACCGGTCGGGAAATTCCTGACGGGCCTTGCTGGCGACATCCGAGGGCGTCGAGTCCGAACGCACGACCATCAGCACTCCATCACAAGCTTTAGCGAGGACGCTGGCATCGGAAACCAGGATGGCGGGCGAGGAATCGATAATGATCCAGTCAAAGAGTGGTTCCACTCGCTGCAACAGCATCTTCAATCGACCGTTACCGACGAGTTCGGCAGGATCCTCGATTCCGCTGCCGCTCGGAATGAAGAACAGGTTTTCCATCGGGCCTCGTTGCATGATAGAGAACTCGTCGTTTTTGCCTTGCAGATAGTCGGAAAGACCAGGCCCGGAGGTGGTACCGAGCATCAAGTGCAACCGGGGTCCACGAAGATCAGCATCGATCAACAAGACGCGCCGTCCGTGCTGCCGCACCATGACCTGCGCCAGGTTCGAAGCGGTGAATGACTTGCCTTCTTTGGGCAGAGCGCTGGTTATCAGCACAGTCTTCAGAGTCATTTTTTCCCGGATGTGGTAGAGCCGGGAACGCAGGGTGCGAAATTCCTCTGTGCCGCGCGCGCCGTCGTCGCCATTCATGAACAACATAGTCCGCAGATCCGGTTTCCATTCCATTTGCGGGCATCGAGCCAATAATCCATCCACGCTGAACTGGCTTCCAAAGGCCGGCATCGTGCTTGCTGGAGCCGTCGAAGCCATGCTCCCAGCCGATGTGACCGGAAAGACCGGGGAATCCGCCACCGGCGTCGTGGCCAAACTGGGTTGCGTCATGCTTCCCGGACTCGCAGCTCGTTCCTGTTCGGCTTTCTTTAACGCTTCGTGAATTCGGCTCATAATTTCCTTTCGTCGGGAAGTTCCTTGTCTTCCTGGCGCAGGCGGTCAGCCAGGGTCGCCAGTGAGCGCAGCGCTTCCACTAAATCAAACTTCTCCGGTCCCGGAGTAGGGGTAGGAATTGGCACAAGCCCAGACGTCGTGTTGTCGCCCAGGTCGAAATCCCGTGCTACCCCATCCACGGCCGCCGGCCCGATAATTTTCTGTTGATCCACAAACGCGCTTACCAGGCAGTGCTCACACAGCAGGTTGATCACCCGCGGAATCCCTGAAGCGTAACGATGGATCGAGACCAGGGCCTCGGGCTCGAAAATCTGTTGGCCGTTGGATCCTGCGATGCGCAGTCGCTGCTGCACGTAAGCTTTGGTTTCATCGAGGGTCAATGGATGAGTCTTCGCCCGCAGCGTCAAACGTTGACGTAGCTGACGCAACTGCGGCTGCTTGAGCTTCTGTTCCAACTCCGGCTGTCCGACCAGAACAATCTGAAGGAGCTTCTCCGTAAAAGTCTCGAGATTGGTGAGCATGCGGATCTCTTCCAGCACTTCGTCCGAAAGACTCTGGGCCTCGTCGACGATGAGCACCGCGGTCTCTCCCGCGCGGTAGCGATCAAGCAGCCAGTTATAGAGGCGCAGCAGAATCTGGCTCTTAGCTCGCGAATCACACGGGATGCCGAAGTCGGCCATCATGTAGTCCAGAAACTGGGACACGTTCATGCGGGAATTGAAAATGAACGCTGTAGCGACCTGCTGCAGGCGCAGCCACTCCAGCAACTTGTTAATGAGCGTGGTTTTGCCCGTGCCTACTTCTCCGGTGAGCAGGACAAAACCTTTCCTGCTCTGGATTCCGTAGGTCAGGCAGGCCAGCGCCTCTTCGGTGTGGCGCGTCAGAAACAAATAACGCGGGTCCGGATTTACGTTAAACGGGTTGGCCCGTAGTCCAAAGAACTCTTTGTACATGGTCGTTTCCGCGGCGAGTTCCGCCTAGACCGCTAGTGTGTCCTTCTGCAGGTCAGGCTTTTTGCTTCTGTGCCAGAACCCACCATTTTTGTTTTCCACAACCGGGCCCCCGACCCAAGGCATGGCCACCAGCATAGGCAACTGCAGCGCGGCTTCGGCATCCGCTTCCGTACGAATGGACTTGTCACGCAGTTCCAGCCACAGGGTCAGCCCAAGCCCTAAAGCCAAGCCGGCGCCAAAGCCGCCCGCGGCAAAGAAGAGACGGTTAGGAAAACTTGGCGTATCGGGCAGATTGGCCGGGTTCAGCGGAAACATCCGCTCCCCCTCGGATTGGTTGTTCATCTTGACCGTTAGATCGGCCGTGCTCTTCTTGCTCAGCAAGTTGTCATAGGTTTTCTGGGCGTTGTCATAATCGCGCGCCAACTGCTTGTATTGTTCCTCGATGGCGGGGCTTAGCGAAACTCGTCCCTGGTACGCGCTAATCTCTTGCTGCAGCCTCTTCTGATCTCGCGTAGCCGCCGAGATCATCTCCGAGTATTGATGAACTTGCAGCCGCAACTGCTTGATCTCCCCTGGTTCAGAGGCGGCGGCCTTACCACTGTTGTCATTCGTAGCATCCGAAGATGCCGCGTTGACTTCGGCGAGTTTCTTCTTCACTTCCGCTATGTCGGCCTTCGCCTTGACCACATCGGGGTGATCGTCGGTATAGTGCGCCTTCAACTGAAGCAGTTGGGACTGGAGATCGGAGAGCTGCTTTTCCAGAGTCTGCGGATTGGTGGAAGTGCCCGCACTCTGCCATGCGGCCAGTTGTTGCGCCAGCATCGACTCGGTGTACGATTTGTCCTGCTGCGCCCGGTTCAGGGTTTGAGTGTTCGCATCTAGCTGCGAGTTCAAGCCCATCAGAATTTTTAAATTGTTCTCTTGGTCGTCCGGAAGCTGTCCTACATACTGCTTCTTAAAGGCCGCCAGGCTCGCACCGAGAGTCTCCAGATTATTCTTGGCGTCTTCAATCCCCCGGTTCAGAACCTCGCTGGTACCGCTGGCAGCCGCAGCAACTTGCTTCAAGTTCTCGTTCACGATCAGCGACGTCAGTTCGTTGCACACCTGTTGTGCCTCACGAGGGCTGGGAGCCGAATAATTCACATAAAACCCCGGCACCGTGCTGCTCTGCTGTCCCCCTTTCTTCTTACCGATTTGCGACAAGTCGGTGATCACAGGTTCAATCGACATGTTTGCCCGGATGTTGTCGATGACTTCTCCCACTTCCTGACTGTTCTTGTTCGGGTACACTTTCTTGACCACAGGTTCCAACTGGGTTTGACTGAGGATCTGCTGCTGCAGGGTCGCCACGCGAGCGGTCAGGTCTTGGGAAACCACCGGCTGCACCATAGTCTCCGGAACTTTCTGTCCCTCCACCAGGATCAATGCCTGCGAGGTGTACTTCGGCGCGAAAGCGTACGAGACCAGAAATCCAACCAAGGGAGCCAGCAACGCCGGAATGAGAATTATCTTCGCCCGGCGGCGCAACATCGCCAGATAATCGTCCATCGTTAATTCGCGATTCTGAATCATGCTCGTTTTCCTTCTTGGCCGCGCCCCTCATTCTTGCTGTCGGCAAGAATGCGAACTCGTCAGCCGTGAGAATCAGTCAATCCGGATCGGCCGCGGGGTCCAATCCAGTCCAAGTGTGGCCGTGCTCTGGTTCGAAATGCGGTTGCAGGGCGCGGTCGCACAGAACGAACTGGCAAACGAAATCCTGTTGAACTGGTAGCTGAAATAAGCGTGCAACTCTCGCCCAAAGGAACGGTGCACACCCGCCCCAGCAAAGCCGTAGTTATAAGAGTCTGCGTTATTGGCGGGACATGCTGCCTGTGTCAGGGGGTTTCCGCACTGGATCAATTGAACCGTCGAAAGCGGTTGCAGGCGGGTGCTATGCGAGTACCCGACGTTGATAAAGGAATCCCAAACCCGCGACAGCGGTCGGTCCCCACCAAGGCTCACAATGTCGCTCTGTGCCCCCGCAAAGAAGCCCGACCCATTGGTATCGTAGCGTTTAAAGTCCAGATATACCGAGGCTTTCTGAAACTTGTAGCGCACGCGTGCCTGAGCCGATACTCCAATGTTTGTGTTCTTTTCGGTAGTGGGGATCAGCGTGCCCCCGAACGATTGACAGTAGTACGGGGCAACGATGCTCAGGCTGCAGGCGGCAGTTTGTGTGTTAACGAAGGTCATCTGCGGCCCCGCGCCCACCAGGAAGTCCAGCCGGCCAGTAATTCGATGTCCGTATAATCCCTGGATGACATGAGTATGAAATGCCGTCCCCTGGACCGAAAAATCGAACCCCTGGTATCCATACACCAGCGCAATCTGTGTTTGCGGCGTTAAAAGACGGTTGTATCCCGCCTGGAAG
>DASXBH010000432.1:0-8369 GCA_036491775.1 Candidatus Acidiferrum sp. | reverse complement strand
TGCGACAGGTTAGGTGCGTCTTAGACCTTAGTCTATTTCTGCACAAACCGGCTCGCGCCCCATCGAACTGTTGATTTTCACCACAGGAGTTCGCTGCGGACGATACCTTGGCTCAGGCAATTTCCGCAAGTTTTCTTTTTGGCACCTTGTGTTGATTAGCGAAGCCGCGGTACCAGAACGTTACTAGTCTTCTTTAACTGCCACCGCGGTCGACGCGGCTTCTTCGGTCTTGGCGGCAGCCGTACGGCGTGTCCGCGGAGTATCCAAATTGAATTGGCGCATTTTATAGAGAAGAGCCTTGTAGCTGATCCCCAGCATTTTTGCGGCGTCTTTGCGGCACCAGCGAGTTTTTTCCAGCGCGTCGGCAATTGCTTCCATCTCGGCTTCATCCTTAAGCCCGCGAACCAGGGCTTTAAGCCCTTGCTCCTTAGGAATGTGCGGCTCTTCGCGTGGCGAGGTCCGCTGCCGGGTGGCAGCCATTTCGATCAACTCGCGCAAACTGCCTTCGTCGTCTTCCAGAATGACGTAGCGCTTCACGAAGTTTTCCAGTTCGCGCAAATTGCCGGGCCACGGATAATTCATGGCCGCGTCGAGAAGATACTTCGACGGTGGCTGGAGCTTCTTGCCGAATTTCTCGCTGTACTTTTCCAGGAAATGCTTAAAGAGCAAAGGAATTTCCGAGGTGCGTTCGCGCAGTGGTGGAACGTTAATGGAGAGCACGTTCAGCCGGTAATAAAGGTCTTCGCGAAACTTGCCGGTCTTCATCGCGTCTTGCACGTCGACGTTAGTCGCGGCCAGCACGCGCACATCGGTCTCTACCAGATGGCGGCCACCGAGGCGCGAATACTGGTGGTCCTGCAAAACGTGAAGCAATTTGGCTTGCAGGTGCACCGACATCTCGGCAATTTCGTCGAGGAAAATCGTACCTTTGTTGGCCAGTTCAAACTTACCCGGCTTGGAACGAACTGCGCCGGTAAACGCGCCCTGTTCGAAACCAAACAGTTCCGACTCCAGCAGCTCGCCAGGAAGCGCGGCGCAATTCACTTTGACGAAGGCCTGATTCCGGCGTTTTGATCGCAGGTGAATCATCCGCGCGACTACTTCTTTGCCCACGCCGCTTTCGCCGCAGATGAATACTGGCACGTCTACCGGAGCAATCTGCAGAATCTGCTGGCGAATACGCAGCATTTCCTTGCTGGCTGCGAGGAAGCTCAGATCTTCCGTGACCTGATCGCAGTAGTCCTTAAGTTCCTGATTCTCTTGTTTAAGCTGTTTTTTCTGGCGCGACTTCAACATGGCCGCGTCGAGCTCCGTCTTTTCGAACGGCTTGGTCAGGTAGTCATGCGCGCCCAAGCGTATCGCTTCAACCACCGTGCCCACTTCGTTGGAGCACGACAGCATAATTACATTCAGGCTGCGGTCCAGCCGCATCATTTCCTGAAGCGTGTCCAAGCCGCCCATTTCCGGCATGAGCACATCGAGGATGATGAAATCCGGGCGATCGCCTTCGCTGACGATCTTCAGCGCTTCTTTGCCGGTGCTCGCGGTTTGCACGTCGAAGCCATCGACTTCCAGCAGCGTCTGCAAATATTTACGGATGCTGGGCTCATCATCTACAACCAGTATTTTCTCTTTCACAGCCATGCCGGACCCCTTTTCTGGGCGACGCTTCCTCTACCTTAATTCCTTAACTCTGATCCATGGGTAACAGAAAGGCGAACGTGCTGCCTCGCTGCGCTTCACTCTCAACCCAAATTTTCCCGCGATGCGCTTGAATGAGCCGCTTGGCGATGGCCAATCCCAATCCCATGCCAGAAGTGTTGCGATCGACGCGCACGAAATCTTCGAAGATTTCCTGATGGTGCTCGGCGGGAATGCCTCCGCCGGAATCGGTGACGCTTACTTCGACACTGTTGGGCCGCGGCAAACGGAATCGGCGGCGTTCCTCTACGGGAGCAACTTCGGAGACGCGCCTTTCCCAGAAATGCGGCCGGGCACGCAGCGTGACCATGCCGCCTGCCGGCGTGTGTTTCAGCGCGTTGTCCAATAGATTGGCCGCCGCCTGCTGCACTTTTTGGTAATCGAATTTAAACGTAGGGATGGATGGATCAAGGTGAGTTTCGAGTTTCACACCTTTGCGCTGAAATGCGTCGGACCAGCGCGTCGCCATTTCCGCCAGACAATCCCGCAAATCGTTTTCCCGCATCTGCAGGACCAACTTGCCGCTTTCCAGTGCGGAATAATTCAGGAACATGGAAACCAGGCGCACCAGCCGCTCGCAACTTTCCTTCGATTCTTCCAGGATGTCGCGCTGCTTCTCAGAGAGCCTGCCGAGCGAGTTGGTTAAGAGCAGATCGTAGTAGCCTTTAATGACCGCAAGCGGCGTTTTCAGTTCGTGCGCGGCGGAAGCAAGGAAAACCGTTTTCTGACGATTGACTTCCTGCAAACGGAGATACGCCGCGAGCAGATTTCTGTATGTGATTTCCCGTTCCTGAAGAAGCTCCTGCACGGTCGGCTGTGAAGCATCTTCGAGACGCATGGCCGGTTCATCATGACCGGCAAATTGAATGGCGAGCCAATCCGACTCGGGAATCCACCGGATGCGAACGCGATAGGGCCGCACTGCCGTTTTACCTTCCAGTTCGATTTCGTTTTCGCCACCGTCTATGCGGCGAGAGACTTCGCGCGGATCAACAAACAGCAGTTCCTGAAAAATGTTAAGCGGTAAAATCTCGTCCTTGGTGTAGCTGGCCAGGTGTTTCCGGGCGACGGCATTGACCATCAACAGGCGCCCTTCGCGATCGGTAACCACAACACCCTTTTCGACGGTATCCAGAAGGGCGCGCACGTAGTCCGCGGGCACATTGGTGCTCTTCTGATTGATGTCGCCCGCTGTCAAGGTTGCGTCGCTGTCCATGGTAACCAGTTGAGCTGATTGAGATAAAACGGCGAAGTGGTAAATTTTTTCCCGTGGCTCGATGCCTATCCTT
Source organism: Candidatus Acidiferrum sp. (assembly GCA_036491775.1). Lineage (GTDB taxonomy): Bacteria > Acidobacteriota > Terriglobia > Acidiferrales > UBA7541 > Acidiferrum. The sequence continues at coordinate 5,379 of DASXBH010000432.1, read as the reverse complement.
GCAGACACCTTTAGGCGTGTCAATGGGAAATGCGTTTGATTTGCACAATTAGGGAAAAGCGTTGGACAATTCCTCACCCAATGTCACGCCGAAAGGTAGTACCACAAAACCACGCGCACGTAAGCCGCTCTAAGGGCAGGGTTTGTTTCCCACAGCCGAAAACGAAACTGGCATCCAACCTGCTACTTTTGTACTAGGTCCTAGGTACTACACACTTATGGCGTTGCGCATCGATCCAGTGAAAGGGGCACAGGGCGTGGATTCGTTACAATCACGTCGCTGCCCTCGAATCCCGCTGCAGGCACCCGTCTTCCTGAAGGCTTCGGATGTTTCTGGAGCGGAGTTCATCGAACTCACCAAGACACTCAATATTAGCTCGATCGGGGCGTGTATCACCTCTACTCACATGCTTCGCCCGGAGCAGACGGTACAGTTGACGATTCCGGCGCCGTCGCAAGCGTCTTCCAGCCTGATTCCCAGCGAGACGCCGCCCATTGCTGCACGAGTGAAGTGGCACGACGCGGTGGGGGAACTGCGCTTGTTCGGGTTGGAATTCCTTCGACCTCTTGAGTAAATCCCTGCCCTTCTGGTCCAATCTTTAGTCCACGCTTGGGTGGTTCCAGCTCGACCTACCCCTCTTGTCTGGCACTACCGTAAGATTTAATCGCACATCTCCTTGTATTGTAATAAGATGCCTGCGTCCCCAAGAGTCTCCGGACGGACCGCTCGACGTGGATCCCCGAGACCGATTGGCATCTGGGTTGCTCCCAGATGTGGTAGCCCTTGTGTCCTTGCTTGCCCCACACCCCGCGGGGAAAGGCAGATTGTAGGAACACCCAGCCATGCCCAGTTCCGGAGCCCCTGCGGCCCCGCGCATTCCAATGGAAGATGCCTATCTCGAGCTATTGGTCGACACGCTCGAAAGCATGGATATTCCTGCGCGCAGCCAATTCCTGCAAAGATATTTTCGCGCCACCACGCGGCTTGATCTTCGCGAAAGTCAATGCTTGCAGCTTTGGGAAGAAATGTTGACGCGACGCCGCGAACTTAGCGAACGGGTCGGCCGTCCCTTTTCGTTGAAGACCGTGCTTATGGATGTTCTTTCGTCAACCGGTCTGGTGCGCGTTCCGGTAGTGATCGAATACGACGATTTCAAAAAGCTGCAGACCAACGCAGTGACCGATCCACTGACCGGCTTGTATAATCGGCGCCTTTTTGCAGAATCGTTCGAAAAAGAATTGAATCGCGCACGACGTTACGGACTCCCGTTAGGCATCGTATTGCTGGATCTCCATCGCTTCAAAGAAGTGAACGACAAATACGGACATCCGCGCGGTGATGAGGTTCTGAAAGCTGCGGCCGCAACTTTGAAAAAAGCCCTGCGCACATCAGACTCGGCGTTCCGCATAGGCGGAGACGAATTTGCGCTGCTCTTGCCACAGACCGACGCTTCGCAAGCGATGGCGCTAAGCCGGCGTATTGAAGCAGTTTTCGCGGAAATATTGCGCGACTTACAACTCGCCTTTCCCGTGACGATGGATTATGGCACAGCGAATTTTCCGCAGGACGCGGATCAGGCAGATCAACTCATTCGCGTGGCCGACGAGCGTTTGTACCGGCTCAAGCAAGCCAATCATCGGAAACCGGGTAGTGCGGGGCCACGTGCTGAAACTGGCTCAGCACCAACTCATTCCACGCAGCCTGTAAGTGCGCCCGCACCGATTTCGATCGATGCGGTGCGCCCAGAGCGATCTTCCTCCGAATTCGGTGCGGCCACATCCATGGCTGCAGAGTCGCTCGCCACGCAGACCCCAGCCGTGCCGCAAGACGAAAAACACTACGCCATTCAGCGCAAGGCGGAACGTGTCTCCATGGCCGGGACAAATGCTTACGCCGTGATTGGCGAAAATGGATCACGCCGGGCGCGTGTTCTGGATCTGGGATTCGGTGGCGTAGCACTCGAGTTCGAGCAGCCGGAAGAATTTCCGGAAAGCATCACGGCAATTCTGCACGTGCCAATCCTGCCGCCAGTGCGGGTGTTTCTGAAGCCGGTATGGTCTCGGCGCACCTCAGAAGGTTCGCTGCGACTGGGTTGTCACTTCGTTTCCTGACCTATTTTACCGCGCTTCACCGCGCGATTTAGCCTTCTAACAACTCGATCAATGGCACGAAGTCGGGCAAAATCTTGCCAGAGTTGTGCAAAACGTTTCTCAGCAAGTCAGAAATAAAACGCAAATCTCGTTTGTTTTCAGCGTCAGCCGTGACGTTGCTGGTCATTGGTTCAGTTGTGGGCAAGCGCACGCCTGTCCCACAACTGTACCCAGAGCAGGTTGTCGCTCCACGGTGCGAAAGCTACTTTGGTCTCAACAGAGTAGATAGGGGGATTCGCACTGTGTTTTTAGGACCAAATGCTTCACGCATTACCCGCGGGATTATCACTACCGCGGGATTACTCTCCATCGCAGTCGTGGTCGTAGGCTGCGCCGGGTACGCTTCATCTAAGTCAGCGACCGTCGCACAGGCGGGCGTTGTGGTTTCTCCGGGGACCGTTCAGTTCAAAAACGTTCCCGTGGGACAAACCGTGACCCAGACCATGCAAATTAGCAACACCAACAACACGCCGGTACAGATCTCGGGCGTCGCTATCTCTGACAAGCAATTCGCGATCAGTGGACCTTCGGTGCCACGCTCGATTCTTCCCGGAATGAATCTACAATATACGGTTGCGTTCACACCGAATGCCGCGGGTAACGTCAATGCGGCAATCAATATTACTGATAGCGCCTCCAATACGCCGCTGTCTGTTAGCTTGACCGGCGTAGGCCAACAAAAAACGGTGGTGTCGCTTCAGGTCACGCCAGCCTCCGTCCATTTTGGCAATTTGCTGCTGAAGACCACCAGCACCCAGAACGTAACGCTGCAGAACACCGGAAACACCGCCGTAGCCATCAATGGCGTGAGCGTCTCAGGCTCCGGCTTTGGCTATGCGGATCTCTCCCCAGGCTATTCGCTGTCGCCCAATCAGAAGGTGACGTTCCAAGTTTGGTTTAAGCCTCAGGTGCAGGGCGCAGCCTCAGGCACGCTTTCGGTGCTGGCCGCGAACCTGGCAAGTCCGGCGGTGGCTAGTCTCTCGGGAGATGGTGTAACTTCGAATCCAACTCCTCCGACGCCTCCAACACCAACCGCGCACACCGTTCATCTGACCTGGGGAGCGAGCGATGGTACAACCGTCGGTTACCGGCTGTATCGGAGCGACGCTGCCAGCGGGCCTTACACCTCGGTGAATGGCTCAAACATCGATGCGCTGGCTTATGACGACACATCCGTAACCTCTGGCACCACCTACTATTACGTTGTTACCGCAGTGAATAGCGCCGGAGAAGAAAGCGTCTACTCAAACCAGGCCAGCGCCGCAATCCCAACGCCATAAGCTTTCACGTTTAACTTTTCTGCAGTCGTTGCATCCAATTTCGAGGCGGGCATCCTAATCGGTGCCCGCTTTTGCTTATCGGATGTTTCGCGTATAATCAATGATTGTCTCGTGACCTAGCGACGCGGCAGTAGTTCCGGCTCCCGCGCAGACCGGCCACGATAGATGGGAGAGCAATGAAAACCGGTATTCATCCAGACTACCATGCAGTTACTGTGCACTGCGCCTGCGGTCATACGTTCCAAACACGGTCGACCATTAAGGGCGATATGTTGCGCGTAGAAATTTGTTCCAGCTGCCACCCGTTCTTTACGGGCAAGCAAAAGCTGGTGGATACGGCAGGCCGCGTGGAGCGCTTCAACAAGAAGTACGCCAACGTGCCCGCAGCCGCTGGCGGCAAGAAGTAACTTCGGCAGATTTTGGATTTCGAACGGACCGGTGCTGCACATCGCCGGTCCGTTTTTCTTTTCTGACTTCTTTTGTTCGCGTCGCGCACTCCGTGTAGAATCGTTTCTCAACGTGGCTTCCCAATCCCGCATGTTCGATGGAGTTCCCTCTTCCGACCTGGTGGAGACGGCGGCGCCTCGCGTAACCCTGCGTAACGCGTTTTCGCATCCCTTTGATTCGGCGATCGCAGCGGCGCGTACTTGTTACTCCACGCGGCTCATCAACTCGGATGAGATCACTGATAAGCAGCGGATCAATATCGGCGCGGCAACGTTTTACAGCGGCCACCATACCGTCTACCAGCACGCTCACTTTGAATTTGGCCTGGAAAATGTCAGCCGGCAGTTTGTGTGGTCGTTCCTGCACGCCCATCCTTTTTACAATTCGGAGCAGCAAAGCCAGCGGTATGTGCGACTGGACCACGCGCAGGCCTACATTCCTGCACTCTCATTGTTTTTCGACGAAGGCTCACGGCAGATTTATGAAGCGGCGATAGCGCGCGCATGGAATTACTATCGCGAGCTTTCCACATTGCTGGTTACCGATGCACGCGAAATTCTGAGTGATATTTGGCATATCGGCCCGATGTCGCACCCGAAGCGCATCCAGAAAATCGAGCGGTCGGCGGAAAAACGGGCCATTGAAATTGCCCGCTACGTGTTGCCCGTGGCGGCCTTCACCACCATGGTGCACACGCTCTCCGGCATCGTGCTTCATCGTTTATGGCGCATGTCAGCGGCATCCGACACGCCAAGTGAGGCTCGCGCAGTAATTGGCGAAATGGTGGCGCAAGTTCGCCAACTGGATCCACAATTTTTTGATCGTTTTGGCACTTCCCCGCTGGAAGAGTTGCCGGAGTGGAAAGACATTACACCCGCCAGGGCGGAAGCGGATGCATTTGCGCACGAGTTTGATGGCAGGCTTGGCGGCAAAACGTCGCGACTGGTGGACTATTCTCGCAATGCGACGCGCGTGATGGCCGAATCGTATCGAGCTGTGGTCGGGCTTACAGAGGCGGCCTGCTCCGACGCGGAAGCCATCGACCGCCTGCTGAACCCGGCGCGGAATTTATATCGTCTGGAGACTCTCAATATTGGCGTTCATGCGCCGATGATGCGTGCTCTGCAACACGCAAACTATACTTTTGCGAAGAAAATCAGCCACACCGCGGATAGCCAGGATCAGCGCCATCGCATGGTGCCAGGCTCGCGGCCGCTGCTTACACTGGCGGACACACGCGAGCCAGATTACATCACGCCCGACCTGCTCCGGAAAAATCCGCGCGCTAGAGAAGTGTACGACCGCGCCATGCAGGATGCCTGGACAGCCAAAAATGAGCTGCTGGATCGTGGCGTACCACCGGAAATCGCGCTGTACCTGCTGCCCAACGCCAAGGCCATTCGCCTGGTCGAAACCGGCTCGCTCCTTCATCTGCTGCACAAGTGGACCATGCGCACCTGCTTCAACGCGCAGGAAGAAATTTACAATGCCTCGATGGATGA
>DASXBH010000431.1:0-3958 GCA_036491775.1 Candidatus Acidiferrum sp. | reverse complement strand
CGACGCAAAAAAAGAATATGACAAACAAGTGGACCAACTCGCCGATTGGATCGCCCAAGCGCGTCACTACGCCCTCGCCTTGGAAAAATCCGGCAATTCTTTGCAGCGCGACGTCAAACTCGAATCCATGGTCCCGGTGATTCGTGGCGAGATGCCGGTCCTCGTTTTTGCCGAGGACACTCGTGAAATCCGTGACGCCGTCGACTTCTGCGACAAACAGAAGCTCAAGATGGTTCTCGCCGGTGGGCGCCAAGCCTGGAAGGTCAAAGATCTACTGCGTTCTCGCGGCGTCCCTGTCATTCTCGGGCCAGTCCTCGCCGAGCCTCCCGACGAGGATGATTCCTACGATCGCCTGCTCACTCAGCCCGCGGAACTCACCGCCACTGGCGTGAAGGTGGCTTTCGGTAGCTTCGACAACAGTTTCGCGCGTCGTCTTGGCCAACAAGCGGCCAACGCCGTGGCACACGGCCTCAGCCCCGAAGACGGTCTCAAAGCTGTCACTCTTTACCCCGCACAGATTTTTGGTCTCGATTCGCAACTCGGCACCATCGAGACCGGGAAACTCGCCAATTTGATCGTCACCAACGGCGATCCCCTCGAACTCACCACTGAAGTCAAATATCTCTTCATTAAGGGCGAGCTCACTTCTACCGACAACAAACAGAAGGAGCTCTACGAGAAATACCGTAGCCGTCCCAGCGCATCCAAATAACTGGCGATGTGCCGTGCATGCGACGGGCTGGCTCCCGTTCAGACGGCCGGCGCTAAGTAACATGTTCGCTTGAAAGCAAAAATCAATCGAACTCCACGCAACTTTTCTGCAAAACCTGCGTATCTACAGGTGGATTACCATGCCTCGACCCATTCACCTCTTCGCGACACTGGCCTTGGCCCTCTGCATCTCTCCGCTTTCTCTGGCCCAGGATGCCAACAAGATCATCGACCAGTACCTCAAGGCCGTCGGCGGCAAGAAGGTCATCTCCCACATTCAAACGGTTTCTCTAGATGGAACTCTGAGCACCGGCACCGATGCGAACTCCGGCACATACACTCTTAAGCTCAAGCAGCCCAATCGTTACTATTCCGAGGTCCGCGCTCAGGGCAAAACGCAAATCCAGGCCTACAACGGCAAATCCGCCTGGCACCAAACCGACACCGGTGAAATTAATACGCTTCTCGGACAGCAAGCCCTGCAACTCGAGGCCGCTGGTCAGTACTACAACACCCGCCTGCAAGATCTCGCCAAACGAAAAGTTGGAGCTTCCTTCAAAGGACACGCCCAGGTCCACGGCAAAGATGCACTTCAACTTGAACTCACCTATCCCACCGGCATTCAGTGGGAAGTCTTCTTCGATCCGCTTACCCATCTCATCCTTCAGGAAAAATCCCCGGTCGGCGATGTCGCCCAGGAAGTCGATTACGACGACTATCGCGCCGTCAGCGGCCTGAAAGTTCCTTATAAAATCGAACTGCATCGCGGTCCCGACACTTACCCTATTCAGATTGCCCAAGCGCACGTCAACGAAACCATTGGTGAACGCGTCTTCGATTTTCCCAAGAAATCGCAAGTCCAACTTCCCGACTTGAAAACGCTCTTCGAGCAAATCGACAAGAATCAAAAAGAAATCGACAAGATTCGCGAGAACTATGCGGGCAACCGTTCCGAGGAAGAAACCGAGTACGACAAGAATGGTCAGGTCACCAAGAAGGAAGTGAAGGATTACTCCTTCTTCTACCTGAATGGCGACGAGGTCTCCACGCTCATTAAAAAAGATGGCAAGCCCCTTAGCGACGAAGAGCAGAAAAAAGAGAACGACAAGACCCAAAAGGAAATTGAAGCAATTCAGAAGAAGGAAAAGAAAAAAGAAGCCAAGGAAGAGAAAGACAAAGAAGCAGGGAAGGATTCGAAAGACAAAGAAGACCCGGGCATCGAAGTTTTTCTGCGTGCCTGCCAGTTTGTGAATCCGCGCCGCGAACGATTCCGCGGTCAGGATGTGCTGGTCTTCGACTTTGAGCCCAATCCGGAATTCAAACCCAAAAATCTCGAGGAGAAGGTCGTAAAGGAACTCGCCGGCGTTATCTGGGTCGACGAAAAGGCTCTCGATGTTGCGCGTCTCGAAGCGTATTTTGTCAGCGACGTTCACATCGGCGGAGGCTTACTGGCCAATCTGCAAAAGGGCACCAGCTTCATTTTTGAGCAAGCCTACGTGAACAACGAAATCTGGCTGCCTACTTACGAAGAAGCCCACATCGGTGTTCGCGTCCTTATGGTCAAAGGTTTCAAGGTAAATGTCGCCACGCGCTATTCCGATTACAAGAAGTTCAACGTAGAAACTCTAAATACCATTAACAAGCCGAAAGACACCACCGCCGAGCCTGCCGCAAAACCGCAGTAGTTTGCTCGCAACTCATTCGAGATTTATTGCTAAGAAAAAGCTCTATCTCAAACGGCGGGCGTCTGGCTCAATACTTCGCGCACCCTTTGCACTAAAAGTCCCGGCGAGAAGGGTTTCTGCAAAAACGCCAATCCTTTTTCCAGCATCCCGCCACTGGTAATAACGTTATCCGTATACCCAGACATGTACAGCACTCGAATTCCCGGCCGTCTCGCCGTTACCCGTGCTGCAAGCTCTCGCCCGCTCATTCCGGGCATCACCACATCCGTTAGCAGCATGTGAATGTCGCGCGCATACGTGCTCACAATCTTCTCCGCATGCTCCGGATCGCGCGCCGGAATCACGTCGTAACCCTGCGCCGTCAGCACGGTATGAATCAACTCGCGCACCGCTTCTTCGTCTTCCACCAGCAAGATGGTTTCCGTTCCTCGCAACGCCTGAGCCGGAAATTCTGGCAGAGAAGTTTCTTCCAACTGCGCATCCACGCGAGGCAAATACACTTTAAACGTGCTGCCTTTTCCCACTTCGCTGTACACCCAGATATATCCGCCGCTCTGCTTCACGATTCCGTACACCGTTGAAAGCCCCAGCCCGGTGCCCCTCCCGCTTTCCTTCGTGGTGAAAAACGGTTCGAAAATATGCGCCACCGTTTCTTCGTCCATTCCCACGCCGCTATCCGAAATCGCCAGCATTACGTAATGTCCAGACCGAACCGCCAAGTGATCTTCCGCGTATCTCGAATCCAGATCCACATTCGACGTTTCAATCACCAGCCGCCCGCCTTCCGGCATCGCGTCGCGCGCATTCACTACCAGGTTCATGATCACCTGCTCCACTTGCGCCGGGTCCGCTTTCACTTTACCCACATCTTCCTGCACCCGCGTGATCATCTCGATGTTTTCGTCCATCAATCGTCGCAACAGCTTGTCCATATTCAGCACGATGCTGTTCAGGTCCAGCACCTTTGGCTGCAAAACCTGTTTTCGGCTGAACGCCAGCAACTGCCGCACCAGCGCCGCCGCCCGATTCGCGGCATTCTCGATACGATCAATGTCGCCGCGCAGTTCCGCAGAAAGTGTCGGCCGGTTCATCGCTAATTCCGTATAGCCTGTCACGATGGTCAGCAAATTGTTAAAGTCATGCGCGATTCCGCCGGCCAGCCTCCCCACCGCTTCCATCTTTCTCGATTGTTGTAGCTGCGTTTCCAGCGCTTTTCTTTCCGTGATGTCCACCATAATTCCTTCCATCACCGGATGTTTCCCGCTTCCTTTCACCACCACCGCCGTGTCGCTCAACCAAAGTTCTCGTCCGTCTTTTCTTCGAATGCGAAACTCCGCCTGAAATGGTTCGCCCTTCGCACTTGCCAATTCGGCGCTCTCGACCGCCGGCAAATCATCTGGATGAATGTATTGCGCCCAGTTGCTGGATGCCAGCAGCCACTCCTCTTGTGAATATCCCAAAATGTTTTGCACTTGCGGGCTCACGTAATACCACTGCCCGTTGATACCGATTTCCGCGATGTACGTAATCGCGTTTACCTGTTCCACAAGCATCCGGTATTT
>DASXBH010000430.1:0-4182 GCA_036491775.1 Candidatus Acidiferrum sp. | reverse complement strand
TCAAAATGCTTCCGAATGGCGAATCCGTCCAACTAACTCATGGCAACGACTTCCTGAAAATGGCGCCACAGTTTTCTCCTGATGGCACTCGAGTCGCTTTCGGCACGGTCGCTCCCTGGGACACTTGGGAAGTTGGCCTGCTCGGAGGAGAGCCGCGCGTAATGATGAAGAACGCGTCTTCGCTCACCTGGATTGACGGCGGAAAACGCTTGCTATTCAGTGAAATCAAAAGTGGCTTACACATGTGTGTCGTGACCACCGACGAAGCTCGTGGGCAGAGCCGCACCGTTTACGCGCCACCCGGCGAGCGCAGCATGGCGCATCACTCTTATCTCTCTCCCGACGGTCGGTGGGTTCTGGTCGTACTTATGGACTCGCTTGGCAAACTGACGCGCTGCCGGGTTGTGCCCTTCGATGGCAGCGGCCAAGAAATTCTAGTTGGCCCCGACAACGCAACCTGTAACTCGGGCGCCTGGAGCCCGGACGCCAAATGGGTCTACCTGAGTACCGACGCGGGGGGACGGTTTCACCTCTGGCGCCAGCGTTTTCCCGACGGCAAACCAGAGCAGCTCACTTCCGGTCCCACCGAGGAAGAAGGTATCGCGGTGCTCCCTGACGGGAAATCCCTCATTACCTCCGTCGGCACCCAAGATGCCACCATCTGGCTTCACGACGCCAAAGGCGATCATCAGTTGTCATCCGAAGGCAGTGCTTTCTTCACCACCTTTTCGAACGACGGAAAATTGCTCTATTACTTGAAGCGTAGTGGCGTGGGTGGTGCCCAGATCTGGAGAACCGATCTGACAACGAATCAAAGCGAACTCGTTCTTCCCGGCTACGAGGTCGAGGTCGGCACCGAGTCAAAGAACTATGGGATTTCTCCAGACGGTAAGAAAATCGTCTTTACCCAGAAAGACGGCAAGGGCATATTGCATCTGGCTATCGCGCCCACAGATCGCCGAACCTCGCCGCAGCGTTTAGACTCCACCGAAAGCGAAGATTCCCCGGCTTTTTTAGCTAATGGTGACTTGATCTACCGCGGCAGCATCCAGGGCAACAATTACTTAATGACCAAAAAACAAGACGGCACCGGCCAAAGAAAACTTCTGGAGGAGCCCATTCTGGACTTCTTTTCTATTTCTCCCAATGGCAAGTGGGCTATGGTCGGAGAAAAAGAGCCTAAGGATGAAGATCGACCCTATCGCCTGCAGGCCTATCGCGTGAATACTTCTACGAAAATTGACCTTTGCGCCACCATCTGTACCGGTGGTTGGGATGTGAACGGAACACTTATGTTCCTGAATTTTTTGGGAGAGCGCGGCGCCAGTACATATTTTCTTCCGATGCCATCCCCTGACCAGTTGCCCAAATTGCCGCCCAATCCAGCCACTCGCGGGGATGACTTAAAAGGCGTGCCGGGCCTTCGAATCGCGCAAGAATGGACCGAATCCGTTTTAAGCCCGGATGTGTATTCCTTCACCCGCTCCACCAATCACCGTAATCTTTTTAGAATTCCAATTCCGTAAGCTGAAGGTCTTTGAAGCGCGTTTCGCTGTTGAAGTGTCTGCCTGCCGAAGGACTCAGTGAGTCGCCGGTTGGGCTAGCGACTCACCGTTTTTGTTCTTGCGGAACTCAACTTGCTGCCAGATTTTCCAGCGCCGCCTTGTTATGCACCAGCAGCGTTGCCCCATTCAATTCCACCAGCCGTTGCCGTTTGAAGCCGCTCAATGTACGGCTCACTGTTTCGCGTGAACAGCCAATCCGCTGCGCGATCTCTTCATGCGTTAGCGCCAGCTTCACTTTCAGAACGCCATCCATGGTGCGGCCCGCCGAAGCGCATTCCATCAAAAAGCGCGCCAGCTTCTCCGTAGCGGAGCTGCTCAATCCAATCGAACGAATCACGTCATACGCCGAATGGCAATCGCGGCCCAGATGCTGCGCTACTTGCAAACAGGCATCCGCATGGTCCCGAATGAATGTCAGGAAATCTTCGCGCCCGATGTACGCCAGTTGGCAAGGCTGCAAGGTTTCCACCGTAATCTCGTACGGCCGCCCCGCCAGCACCGAATTCAATCCCAGAATTTCTCCCGGCTGCGCGATTTTCAGAATCAAAGTCTTTCCGTCGCTGTTGGTCGTCAACAGCTTGGCGCGTCCCTGGCACAAGATGTGAACTCCACGCGCCATATCGCCTTCCATGAAAATCAGCGCGCCATCCGGATACGAAGTTACGTGGTTGATGCGTTCCAGCGCTTTCGTCGCGCGCTCCGACAGTTTGCAAAAGAAATTGCTGTTGCTCGCGGTGCACGTGCTGCAATTCTCGGCCACCTGCAATCCGTAAGGAGTTTTCACCTGCGGCCGCGCTTGTGGTGTAGTGCGGAATCCGGTCATCGTGGGTCTGGGGGCGGTCAGCGTTGTTGCCATTCTGGGCGTCCTTTCGTTTAACATCTCTCGAGTTCGTTTCGCGCTGGGTTACGCAGTGAGAGAAGGGCAATCGTCGTGCCGTTCCTGGCCCGCAGCACTTGGTCCTACCTCTACCGCCTAAGTCCCAGTAAATCAGGTAATTCAGGCCAGGTCGTGCCGTTTCGGCCCGCTCCGCAACCCGTCTCCCGCCGCTCCGAATTGGGTTATATCGCACACCGCTGTGTGACATTCATCACTGGCCTCTCGGCCACCGTCGCCTTTGCGCCGCCGCTTCGCACCTTCTGTGCCTTCTGTCTATCTCTTTCACTCTTGCCTCTTTCTGTCGTCTGGCCCAAATCGGAACCGTACCTCCCACGAACTGGTGTAATATCGCTCCCGCTTCCAACCCATTCGCGAGGAATCTCCATGAACACGCAGACCATGCGACACATGCAACTCGCCTTATTACTGACCGCAGGGATAACTCTCGCCGCGGTCTTTACCGTCGCCGAGACCGACACCTCTACATCGCTACCCGCGCCTCCCGTTGCCAAGAAAGAGCCCAAGGTCACCGAGATCAACGGGCACAAGTTGGTCGACAATTATTTTTGGCTGCGCGACAAGAAAAATCCCGACGTCAAAGCCTACCTCGAAGCGGAAAACGCCTACACCGATGCGGTCATGAAGCCCACCGAGCCGCTTCAGAAAAAGCTCTATGACGAAATGCTCAGCCGCATCAAGGAAACCGACGTCGAAGTTCCTTACAAGGAAGGCGACTACTTTTATTACACCCGCACCGAAGCCGGCAAACAATACGGTATCCGCTGCCGGAAAAAAGGCAGCATGGACGCTCCCGAAGAAATTGTTATCGACGTGAATGAACTCGCCAAGGGCCACACCTTCATGTCCCTCGGCTCCTACAATGTCAGCACAGACGGCAACCTCCTCGCCTACACCACCGACGAAACCGGCTTCCGTCAATACACCTTAGCGGTGAAAGATTTGCGCACCGGCAAAATTCTGCCCGACCACGCCGAACGCGTCGGCTCCGTGGCCTGGGCCAACGACAACAAAACAATTTTCTACACCGTCGAAGATGACGTCACCAAGCGTCAGTACCGCCTTTATCGTCACACCGCCGGCACCGCTGGACCCGACGATCTCGTCTTCGAAGAAAAAGACGAACGCTTCGAGGTCGACGTCATAAAAACCCGCAGCAAAGCCTACATCGGCCTCCTTTCCGGCAGTCACACCACCACCGAAGTTCGCTACATTCCCGCTGATCAGCCTAACGCCGAGTGGAAAGTCATGGAGCCTCGAAAGCAGGGCGTTGAATATTATCCCGACCATAACGGAGACTTTTTCTACATTCGCGTCAACGATACCGGACGCAACTTCCGTCTCGTCAAAGCTCCCATCGCCGACCCGCGCAGTCAGAACTGGCAGGAAGTCGTTCCGCAGCGCGCCACCGTCATGCTCGACGATATCGACTTCTTCAAAAATTATTACGTCATGTCCGAGCGTGAGAATGGCTTGCCGCAACTCCGCGTCGCCGATTTGCAGACCGGCAAGTCCAGGCGCATCGATTTTCCCGAACCCGCATACGTCAGCTATTCCTATATCAATCGCGAATACGACACTTCGAAATTTCGCTACGGCTACCAGTCCTTTATTACACCGCCGTCCGTCTTCGAATACGACATGGCCCATGGCACGTCCACGTTGCTCAAACAAAGAGAAGTGCCTGGCGGTTACGATCGCAATCGCTATCAGGTCGAACAA
>DASXBH010000429.1:0-5809 GCA_036491775.1 Candidatus Acidiferrum sp. | reverse complement strand
CTTTGGCGGATTCAACCGTCCCGGCGCCAGATGCACGCTCAGTCCTGCAAACACGCCGTTCACCTGCTTCCCGTCGCGCGTCATCACCCAGACCGGTTGCGTAAATTCCAGAGAGTCAAACACCGGATTCGGCGCCGCTTGTGGCAACCTCTGCACTCGCAGATATCCGTCCGCGGTAATCTCGCTCACCACATACCCGGGCTCGTCGGTCGCCGTCACAATCACTCGGTGCGGCGCCCCACTTCCCCATGTCACCGTCACATTCCCCACGTTGTCCACATGGGGCGAAAGCCCGAAACCGCTCAACTCCCGCTTAATCTCCTCGCCAAGTTGCTGCTCGTGGCCGCTCACTGCCGGCGTCTCCCAAATCTTCTGCTGTCCCCAAGCCGCCGCCGCGCAGCACAAGATACTTCCCGCCACCAACATCTTCCGCACCAAAGCTCTCATCTGTCCCCCTGGTTCTGTTAGCTTGCCCAGTTCAAAATTCTAAACTCTCTCTTGACAGAATATACTGAGTGGTATAGTGTACTAATGCGTTCAATTGCGCCTTGTCTTCGTGCGGCAGCGAATCCCTTTAGAATCTGCACTTGCGCAAAATCAGCCACTAACTTCTTTCCATTCTTCACTTACAAAAGTGATAGCAAACAAAGTACTTCAAGTCCTTTGCCTTCTGCACTTACAAAAAAAAGGGGGGGAGGGGGTGCTGCCGAGCACCCGGGCTACCGGCTCAATGTCTCGATCAACAATTCTTTCTTCTCTTCCGCCAGCGCGTCCATCGATCGCAGGGACGCGGTGTAGCCGCCCAGGGCCGCCGCCGTCAATCCGGTAAACGCAATCACCGGCAGCCACGGACTGTTCGTCCACTGCCCCGCAAACAAAACCACCGTGCATATTCCGCCAAGCACAATCTGTACGCCGAACGCCGCCCACACCGCGATTCCCGAATTTCGCTGCCCCTTCATCTTCCCGATCTCCATCTTTTTTGGAAAGCTCAGTGAAGACCAATTGGCAATCGCCAGCTGTCCCAGAACGGCGAACACCGCCGCGCCTATCGTCGCAATAAACCGTGGCAGCGAGGGCAAACCCATCCGCCAAATCAGCAACCCAAATGCCAGCGTAAGTTCAAACACCACCAGCGACATCAGAAAGAGATTCTTGCCCAGCAGCACCTCGCGAAATGATATCGGCGCCATGAAATAGGTTTGAATCCCCTTGCCTTCATATGCGAATGAATTGTAAGCGGGCGATACCAGAATCAAAATCAGATACGCCATGATTGCTGGGAAAAAGATCTCCGGCGAGAGTCCATGCTGCTTCAGCATCGAGCCCTTTCCCCCGAATTGGATGCTGAAATAAACCACCATCACCGGTGGCAAGATCAGTGTAAGAAACGCAAAGCCGTTTCGCGTCATGTAACGAAATTCTTTCATCATCACGCTCGCGATTGAACCGGGCAACAATTCCGGTAACTCTCCGCCGGCTTCCTTAATTCGCTCTTTCTTTCGCACTGCGGCAGGCGCGGCGCTCTCGCTCAATTCCTCCCCGCGATATTGCGTTGTGAACCGTTGCCACAGAAGTCCGCTCAGTGCCAGCAGCCAGCACAACAACCCCACAGTCCCAACCATCGCCCCGCGAAAATCAGACTTGGCCGCGCCCCCGATTACCGCCCCGGCCAGTGACCCGGGAAGCCATGCCGTATACCGCACCAACTCCATCGCCCTGGGTACAACATTCTTCCCGTAATGCTGCATCACCGGATTCAAGAAATTCAGCGACACCATCGCCATCACAAAGATCGCCAGAAACAGCTCTCGTGTCCTCCGCCTCGCCAGAATCTTTTCAATCCATGAGCCTAGCAAACGTTCCAGTGTCACATTCAGGAGAACGAAGATCAGGCCCACCCCGGCCATGGCTGGCAACAGTCCCGGCCGCGTTGTGGCCGTTGCCAGCAGCATTGCCAAGATCCAGCAACTCCCGGCTATTGCCGCAAAATCCCCGAAGCCGTAGCTCAGCCCCAGCAAATAAAATGCCCGTTGGCTCATCGGAAAGCGCAACAGCGTACGAAACTCAAAATTCGCCCCGAATCCTGCCTCAAAAATCGGAAATACTTGCCACCACACAAATAATCCCCAGAAAAGTACGCCCATCCACCCCGCGCGATTCGTCCGCAGGAACGTCATCGTCCCTGCGTAAAACGCTACGCCCAACCCAATCACCATCAGTGAGCTGAAGATCGAGATCCAGATCATTCCGATCAGGTCCCAGCGGTTGCTTTTTCGCCGCAGGCCGTTCTTCATGGTCTGCAAACGCAAGCCCGCCACCAGCTTTATTTGCTCGATCACGCCCGGCAATTGCGCGACGGCTAGGTCAGCCACGTCAGTTCTTCCAGCCGCGATTGCTCTCCGCCGCTTTGTCCCACGATTGACAGGAAAATCTCTTCCAGCGTTTTTTTCTCGCCTTCCGCACTCGGAATTCCCGCCCGCAATTCTTCCAGCGAACCCTGCGCCACCAGCCGTCCTTTATGAATGATCGCCACGTGGCTGCACAAACGTTCCACAATCTCCAGCACGTGCGAGGTCAGGAAAATCGTCACGCCGCGTTCCGTCATTCTTCCCAGCAAGCTCTTCAACGCGCCCGCCGCCAGCGCATCCACTCCCTCAAACGGTTCGTCCAGAAACAAAATGCGCGGCCCATGAATCACTGCCGCCGCCAGCGCCAATTTCTTTTGCATTCCGTGCGAATAATCCGCGACCAAGGACTTTTCCCGGTCCGCCAGCTGCATAAATTCCAGCAATTCTTCCGCGCGCTTGTTGGTCGTTGCGCGATCCAGTCCGTACATCCTTCCCACAAACTGCAGATACTCCTTCCCCGTAAGCCGGTCGAATAATCCCATTCCTTCCGGCACCACTCCGATTTGCCGCTTCACTTCCACCAGGTGGCTCTGAAAATCCAGGCCGAGCAAATCCATTCGCCCCGATGTCGGCGCCAAAAGCCCAGTTAACATTTTGATGGTCGTCGATTTTCCGGCGCCGTTTGGGCCTAGAAATCCAAAAAATTGTCCGGCCTGCACGCGCAGGTCGATGCCATCGACCGCGGTCAGCGGTCCGAACTTTCGCGTTAATTGCTGTGTCGCAATGGCAATGTCACTCATCTTGTTCCTAGCTTGGCGCGAGCATCATAGGCACGCCAAACACCCACACATCGGCGTCACTCTACCATGAGTTACTACGCGCCTCAGCGCCGTAAATTTCAATGCGAATTGCTGTCTAGACTTCAGGAAAGCTTGCTCGACATCGGTGTGGATGCGGGCCCAGTTCCCAGCCGAGTGGGTAGCGCTGCCAGCACTGCTGGTAACTCCACCCGAAACACCGCCCCGGCACTTGGCCCGTTGTAGCAGTTAATCTTCCCGCCATGCTCGCGCACAATTCCGTAACAGATACTCAGCCCGAGTCCCGTCCCTTTGCCCACAGGCTTAGTAGTGTAGAAAGGATCGAACACTCGATTCGGTTCGCGTATGCCTGGCCCGGAATCCGAGAAGAACACCACAACGTTCCCCCGTTCCCGCTGCGTTTTGATGACCAGTACCCCGCCACCGGTTTCCGCCATGGCGTCCAGGGCATTGCTTACAATGTTGAAGAACACTTGCATCAACTGATTGTTATCGCCGCGCACCGCCGGCAGCACCGATTCCAATTGCAAATCAATCCGCGATCCACCGCTGTGCAGATCGAGTGCGCGCAATTGAACAGCGTTAGCCACTACGGTGTTGATATCGAGAAGAGTCTTCTCCGCCGGAACTTGCCGCGCGAAACTCAGCAGATTCTGCACCAGATTGCTGGTGCGTCGCGCTTGCTCGCGTATTTTCGCGGCGGTCGCGCGCGTCCGTTCCGGAAGCGAAGAGTCATCCGCAAGCAAATCGGAATAACCCAGGATTGCCGTCAGCGGATTATTAATTTCGTGCGCTGCGCCTGCCGCCAATTGCCCCAGCGAAACCAGCTTCTCAGACTGCACCATCTGCGCCTGTAGTCTTTGTAGATTCTCAATGGAAGACTCGGACCGGGCCAGCAGCCGCGCGCGATCCGCATCCGCCAGATGCGTGCGCAAAAATACCAATAGAGCCAACGGCAATGCCGCCACCAGCGTCGCCGTCAACCGAAAATCACGCACCGCCAAGGTGTCATGTTCCACGCGTAACGCATACAGCGCAAACAGCGGAAGTGACAACACCGCCGCCATCGCGAAACGTGTCGCCCAGATACTGTCCAGACTCGGCCGATCACTCTCCGGCATCTCCCTGGTATCCGAAGGTGCATCCAGCTCCTTACGTTTCTGATAGGCGATGACTCCCGCCAGCGCGTACCAGAAAAACACGCTCACCAGCGACAGGTCGTACCAACTTCCCGTGTAGTATTCGTTTCGCGACACAGCGAGATTGGTTGTCAGCGCGCTCACCATGTATAGCGCCGATGCCCCGCACAAATGTACGTAGACGGTGCGCCACGCACCCCTCGACCTCAGTGCCAGCAGTGCAAAGCCGGTGATGATGATGCCGTACTGCACATTCACCAATATGTTGTAGTTGTGGTCGTAAGTGGATTGCGTCGGCGTGGCATACATCCATGGCAAAACCACAAACACGTACAAGAACGTCCACCACGTCAGCAGTAGCCCGAAATCCAGATATCCAAGACCCATGCGCAGGTCGCCGCTACGACGGTGTGGCCGCAGTGCCAAGGCCGCAATCAGCGGTATGCCCCGCAAGAAGAAGATGATGTCCCCGGCAAACAACCCTGGCATGCCTTGACGTAAGTAAACTTCGTAGTAGGTCCACTGAAATTGTCCCAACATCCACATCGAGCAACTCAGCGCAATCAGCATCCAGAATAAATTGCGGCGCCAGTGCGGCGTGCCCGCGTTCATCAATAGGCCGGCATTTGCCAGCAGGGGCACGAAACATTGCGCTAGATCACCAAAGGTCGTGAGGGGCATCCCCGGTCGCAGATAATGCGATAGGGCCGCATATAAGATCAGGAAGGCAAACCATGTTCCTATCAACCAATAGATGGTCCGGGATTTGGGCATAACCGTTTTACCTATTCTAGGTGTTTGTCTCCTACCTAGGGCGCCCCGCGAAAGCCGGTGATGGCCAAAACATTACCGCTTAGGGTCTCCAGCCATGTTGACCGCCACCCTGATTATGGCTGACGATGAATCGCGTGACCTTCAAAGTTCAACTACTCGCTTTTGTGTCAGTTTTCTCGATTGCAGCGGCTCGTGCCCCCGGCACCAGCGCAGCGCCGCTGCCTCTTGTGTGTTTGCCATGCTGACGCCGAAGAGTCTCTTGCGGCTCGCAACACCCCCCTATTTGTTTCAACCCCTGCAGATCCTCCGCAGGTTGCGTCTCGAGTATTTCTGGCGCTCCAGGAACGAAGCGCTGGTGCTCCTGCCTTGGGCCTTGCCTATCAACATCAACCCGCAAGAAGCCGTGGGACATGAGATCGCCGCGCAGGGAGTCTATGAACGCGAAGTGACTGAAACGCTGTGGCGGCTAACCGATCCAGGCGATTTGGCCATCGACGTCGGCGCCAACATTGGCTACACCACCAGCATTCTCGGCGTCCGGGTCGGCCCCAAAGGGCGAGTTTATTCCTTCGAACCGCACCCCCAAGTATTTCAGTCGTTATCGGAAAATGTTGCGCGGTGGAAACGTGATGCCAGGTGTGGTGTTTTTATCCCACAGCAGTCTGCGCTGGGTAAGGAGAGCGGCAGCGCGCTATTGCGCACGGACGATTGGTTCAAGACAAATCGC
>DASXBH010000428.1:0-7265 GCA_036491775.1 Candidatus Acidiferrum sp. | reverse complement strand
CGGGTGCGAAACTGGTGGACACCCGCGGACCTGAAGCATTTCGAAGAAGCGACGGCCAAGTTGGCGGCGCAGTACGACACGTACAAACCGTTTCCGGATCTGGCGGTGAGTGGCAAGCAGACGCTGGCGGAGAACATTGCGGACGTGGCGGGGATTTCGGCAGCGTACGACGGGTATCACGCGGCGTTGGGAGGCAAGGCGGCACCGGTGCAGGATGGGTTCAGCGGTGATCAGCAATTTTTTATCGCGTTTGGGCAGAATTGGGGCTCGAAAACGCGAGAGGCGGGATTGAGGCAGCAGGTGATGACCGATCCACATGCGCCTGCGGAATATCGGGCGGATACGGTGCGGAATATTGACGCGTGGTATGGGGCGTTCTCGGTGGGAGAGTCCGAGAAGTTGTATCTCACGCCAGACGCCCGCGTGCGTATTTGGTAGGGTGAGACAAAGATTTACCACGGAGGGCGCAGAGTTCGCGGAGAGTGTAGCGGCAAGACCCGATGACTGAAGCGAGAAGGAAATAAAAGAAAGCGGGATTCCTCGCTGCGGTCGGATGACGGGCCGACCGCCGATCGGGGCGCATCACTTCTTTCAGAATGCGTTTCTTTCGGGGCTCGTTATTTCTTGATGGCGCGGTCTTTTAGGAGATTTTTTAGTTCGGACATGAATTCCTGGACGTCTTTGAAGTCCATGTAAACGCTGGCGAAGCGCACGTAAG
The DNA here is from genome assembly GCA_036491775.1 of Candidatus Acidiferrum sp. Taxonomy (GTDB): domain Bacteria; phylum Acidobacteriota; class Terriglobia; order Acidiferrales; family UBA7541; genus Acidiferrum. The sequence continues at coordinate 6,547 of DASXBH010000428.1, read as the reverse complement.
CCACTTTGTCGAGTTTTTTGAGGCGATGCATGATCATCTCGCCGATTTCGGTGGTGGTCAGTTCCCTTTCGGTGGCTTCGTGAACGACTCCTTCGATTTCATCGACGATGGATTCGAGTTTGGGCGTCGGAACAGGACGTTTTTCGCAAGCCTTCAGTAGACCTTGCAGAATTTTCTGACGCTCGAATCGTTCGCGGCGACCGTCCTTCTTGATGACCATGTAGGGAATTTCGTCGATGCGTTCGTAAGTGGTGAAGCGGCGCGAGCATTTGAGGCATTCACGACGACGGCGAATGGTGTCGCCGGTGCGACCCTCGCGAGAATCGATGACTTTGTCGTCCAGATGGGCACAAAAAGGGCACTTCACTCGAGACTATCTCCTGGTGCAGTTGGTGCGAACTGCGAACGTGGTTACGAACGTACACCCAAAATAGAAAAATATCGGCGATATTGCGGACATTGGGCACAACGCGTTGTACCCGTACGATCGCGGCCTGCGAGCAAATTCCAAGAAAGTGTATCAGGTTGTTTCTTTGACGGACATTTCGGCGTCGAGTTCCTCGTCTTCGTGAGCGCGCATACTGCGCAACTCGCCGAGCGAGAGACCTTCTTTGATGAGAAGCGGGACACCTGCAAGGGAGCACGAAGCGAAGGTAATCAGCCAAAGCATCATCGCCGCGGCCACTGCAGGTTCCTTCTCGATCCCGAAGACGGAAGTATACGCCAGAATGGTGAGCGCCTGGGAACCTCCGCCAACGCCGGGAAGCTGGACGGCAGAACCAACGAGGGTGAAGACCAGGACGATGATGGCGTCCTGGAAGGTGAGGGAGAGGAACTGTCCACCGAAGGCCCATGGGATGAGGTAGTAAATCGCGGCGACGAGCAGCCAGTGCGCGGCGGAAACGAGCAAGGCGAAAAAGAGGTCTCCGAAGGTGCGAATGGATTGAACGCCACGAACTAGGCCGAGGAGGATGCGAGCAACGTTGGCACGCCAACCCTGAGCTGCGAGCCAATGTTGAAGACGGCGTTCGAGGACGGCAGAACCGTGGAGGCGGAGGTAGATGAGCACAGCGATGGCGAAGAGCACGCCGATACAGAGGAAGGTGGCGCCGGTTTTGGCGGCGGTTTCGAAGGCGGTGGAGACCTCGCCGGGATGAGATTGACGGCGAGCGGAAAAGATGATGAGACCGGCGGCGGCGAGGGTGGCGGCCGAAGCGGTGTCGAGGAGGCGCTCGAGGGCGTAGATGCCAAAAATATCGGCAAGAGGAATTTTGCTTTTGCGGGAAAGCAGGAGAGGGCGAATGGGTTCCCCGGCACGGCCGAGGAGGAAGACAGCGGAAAAGCCGGCGAGGGTCATGGCGTAGATTGAGCCAAGGGAGGCGGGGCCGACGTTTTTCTGGAGATTGCGCCAACGGATGGAGCGGAGGAAATAGCAAAGGTAGATCAGAACGACTGAGAGCAGGAGCAGGGGCACATTGGCGTTGCGAACGGCGGTCCAAAGCTTCTCGCCGCTGAAATCGGCAAAATTGAGCAGGTGGCGCGAGCGGTAAAGAAGAAAAGCGATAAACGCACCGACCAGACCTAGAAGAAGCCACTTCCTCGACTTAGGGTCCATGGGGTGAGGGTACTGGTGGGCAAGGGGCAGCGTCAAGCAGGCTAAACATTTAGATTCCAATACCTTGTGTAGGGGTAGCGGTATGAGTAAGATGCGGCAGACGGCTAGATCCCACCGACGGAAGGCAAGGAACATAATTGAGGCATTTTGCGTTCCATAGTATGCAGGCCCGGGTAGCAGGCTTGCGGGTCCTGCCTGAGCAGGTATCTGAGATTCAGGACTGAGGAAGCTTGGAGCAGGATGCCCAACTGGTCCAGCAATGCCTCCAGGGCGACGGTGCAGCCTGGGAGGAACTTGTGCGTCGGCATTCGCGGCGCATCTTTAATGTGTGCTACCGATTTGTGGGCAACCGGACAGAGGCGGAAGATTTATCGCAGGAAGTGTTTATGCGAGTGTACCGGACATTAGGAAGTTATCGCAGCGCGCACGGCGGGTTTGCAACGTGGATGACCAGCGTGACGAGAAATTTGCTGATCGATCATTACCGGAGGACCAAGCGAGACCGGATGACGGATTCGCTGGACGATGCGATGCCGGTGGTGGAGAACAAAGAGTCGATGGGACGGCGGCCGGACGAACAAGCGTTGTTGGGGGAGCTAAGTGGACAGGTGCAATCGGCGCTGACGCGATTGTCTCCGGAGTTGCGCGAGGCGGTTATACTGCGGGACTTACAGCAATTGGAGTATGCGGAAATCCAACGGGTGTTGAGCGTACCGGAAGGAACGGTGAAGTCGCGAATCAACCGGGGAAGAATTGAGCTGGCGCGGATCCTGCAGCAAATGGGAGTGCGGCCGGCATGAGAAATTTGGAATTCATGAATGGTGCGGACAGTGCGGAAGTTGATGTTATGGAATACGGCAGAGCGGAGTTGGTTAGAAAGTGGAATGGTTCGGGAAGATGTATGTTGGTAGTGGGGAGTAGGTTATGACTTGGACATGCGATCAAGTTGAAGCGCGACTGAGCGATTATCTGGATGGCTTGCTGCAGGAGCCAGAGCGTCTGGAGTTTGACGCGCATGTGAAGAGCTGCGCGGAATGTGGGCCGCTGCTGGCGAGTGTGCGCGATTTAGTGACAGAGCTGCACGGACTTGAGCCGGTGGAAGCTTCGCCGCGGCTGGTGTACTCGATCTTGGATAAGACGTTAGGCCCACGGGAAAGCGTGACCGGCTGGCAGGGATTTTGGAATTTTGTGCGTGGCATCGGATCGCCGAAGTTTGCGTATGGAGCAGCGAGCGTGATGGCCACGTTTGTGATTCTTGTAGGAGCTTCGGGAGTTTCGTTTAAGAAGCCGAAGCTGGCGGATTTGCGTCCGGCAACGGTAGTGCGAAATTTGGACCGGCAAGGACATCTAGTGTATGCGCGCGCGGTAAAGTCGGTGAGCGATTGGCGCGTGGTGTATGAGATTCAGTCGCGGTTGCGGCAGGATCCCAATTTGTTGCAGTCGACACCAGACCAATCGCTGCCGAAGACGACGCCGGAAAAAGATCCCGGGCAGACGGACGAGCACAAGCCGGGGCAACCGCGTCAACAGAATCGGGCGAATGAAGTTGCGAGGCAATTAGAAGTGATGGCGGCATGGTTTCCCGTAATGCACGAGAGGAGCTTTCGATGAAATGTGCGGTGCATCCGGAAGTGGACGCAACTGGTTATTGCCGCAACTGCGGCAAGCCAATGTGTCCGGCTTGTGTGCGCCCAGTGCGAGATGTGCTGTACTGCGAAGATTGCCTGGCGAATGTGATGGGAATACCGGCGAATGTCTCGGCGAGTGCGGGAAGTGCAGTGAATCCGGGAGTGGGAGTTCCTCCAGCTAACGTAGCCGCGCCGCTGGCGGCAGTGCCTTCGGTGGCGGGAAGCGCGTCGAGAAATGCGAATCCGGGAATCGCGTTTTTGCTGGGACTAGTGCCGGGCTTGGGCGCGATTTACAACGGGGAATACAACAAGGCGCTGGTTCACATCGTAATTTTTGCGGCAATTATTCTGGGATTGAGCAGCGATCTTGGCGACGGGATGACTGGGCTCCTGGTGTTCGCGGTATCCGTATTCCCGTTGTACATGGCGATTGATGCGATGCGCGTGGCGAAATCGCGACAGACCGGAGAAGTGCTGCAGGATCCGTTTGAAAACTGGAGCAAGAACCGGCCGCTGGGGCCGATCATTTTGATTGCGGTTGGCGCGCTGTTCCTATTGAACAATTTTGGATTTTTCGATTTTTTTCGGGTGCGACAGATTTTTTGGCCGCTGGTGCTCATCGGAGTAGGCGCGTTTATGCTGCGAAACCGGGTTAGTGGAAACAGTTAGAGGAGGAGCGATGGCGAGCCAGGTACGATGCCATTGTCAGAGTTGCACGATACGGAGCCTGACGGGGCCAGCGGTGGTTATCACGATTGGCGTGTTATTCCTACTGCACCAACTGCGCGGCGGCGAATTTTATTTTGGACATACGTGGCCGGTAATTCTGGTGGTGATCGGGCTCATTCAACTGGCAGCGGCAACGGCATCGCGGGAAGGGCACGTGGAGCCGGTACAATTTGTGCCGGTATCGGGAGTGCCGCCCGCTCCTCCTAGTTCAGGAGTTCCGCCGGTGCCGCCCCCGACCGGGACTGGGACGTCGCAGCCTCCGTACACGACGTCCGGACAATAACCGCCAATGGCTACTACCCAGTCGCGCAGCAGCGGTCTTTTCTCTGGATTTGTTCTTCTCTCGGTTGGTCTTTTACTTCTCCTGCACAATTATGGGCATTTGGATTTACACCAACTCTTTACGCGTTGGTGGCCGCTGCTGATTATTTTCTGGGGCGCGGTAAAGCTATATGAGCGCACGGCAGGCCGGCGATTTGGTGGAGAGGGCGGAGGAATCACGTCGGGAGAAGTGGTGCTGGTGTTAGGAATGCTCGCGCTGCTGGGTGTAGTGGTAGCGGTGGACTTCACGAAGGAAAAAGTTGGCGGGATTTTCGAAGACGCGAATGGGGAGAGCTACACGTTTGACATCGATTTGCCAGAGCAGACTATTCCGCCGAATGCGCATGTGGTGGTGAAACTGGGGCGGGGAGACATTAGCGTGCGGCCTTCCGAGGGCACGCGGTTGCGAGTTTCTGGAAAGAAAAACATACGGACCTGGAGCGAGTCGGAAGCAGGCCGACTGGTGAAACCGGTAGAAGTAAAAATCGTGAAGAATGGCGACGCCTATGAAGTGCAGCCGTCGGGATACGACTTGAAAGACTCGCGGATAGCGTTGGACCTGGAGATTGCGGTGCCGAAGAAATCGCCGCTGACGTTGCGCACGGAAAAGGGCGACGTGACGGTGACGGAAATGGGCGCGGATGTGAGTGTAATCGATCAGTATGGCGACGTGGAAGTTCGCGGCACGGCGGCAGATGTATCGATTGAGATGCGCAAGGGCGATGTGAAGGTTTCCGGTACCAAGGGCGACGTAAAGATTTCCGGCAAAGGCGGAGAGATTGAAGTGGTGGATTCCGCTGGCAGCCTGACGGTGGATGGAGATTTTTATGGTCCGGTGCGCGCAGATAAAGTGGCGAAGGGCGTGCGGATGATTTCACCCAAGACGGACTTAACGGTGTCGGCGCTGGCGGGGCACCTGGAAGCTAGCTCGGGTAACATGGACATTATTGATGTGCCAGGGAATTTGACCCTGCGCACCCGCGACGCGGAAATCAATGTGGAGAATCCGGGCGGGAAGGTGAGTCTGGATAATCGGAACGCAGAAATTAATGTGAGGTATGGGGCGCCCCCGAAAGATGATGCGACGATTACGAATTCGTCGTCGGGAATATCGGTGACCTTGCCGGGTAGTTCGAACTTTGATGTGGAGGCGGATTGCCACAATTGCGAAATCAGTTCAGAGTTTCCGGGGTTGACGCCGACGAAGTCCGAGGCGGGAGATTCGCATTTGGTGGGGAAATATGGGTCGGGCCGGGGACCGAAATTAATTTTGAAGACGAGTTACGGGAATATTTCTCTACGGCGAACCGCGATTTCATTGCCGGGCAAGCCTCCCAAGGTGCCCGCGCCGCCAGAACCCCTGCCGCCTTCGCAAGAGCAATAGAAGAAACCTCGGTATCGGATTATATCCAAAGAAAAACATGAGACGCGGATGCCTGGCTAAAGCCAGGTCCCTACACAGTTTAAGTGTGGGTGGGGGTTAGGGCGATGGTTACGGAGGACTTCTCGGCTGGAGCTACTTGGAACATGGGGCGGGGCTGAAGGTTCATGGGGGTGGCTAGCCAAGTGTCTGGGACTTGCTGGATGCGGGTGTTGAAGATATTGATGGCGTCGTTGTAGAACTCGCGGCGATCGGCAATTTGGCTTTCGAGTTCGGAGATGCGTTTCTGGAGAGCCAGGAACGAGACGTTGGCTTTCAGGTCTGGATAATTCTCCGCGACAGCAAAGAGTTTTCGAACGGACGCGGTGAGGGCGCCACTGGCGGAAGCTTTCTGATCGACGGTAGAAGCCAACGCGTATTTGCTGCGAGCCTCCGTGAGTGTTTGAAGGGTTTCGCGTTCATATTGCATGTAGCCCTTGCAAACGTCGACGAGGCGCGGGAGTTCGTCGTGGCGCTGCTTCAAGAGAACATCGATGTTGGCCCAAGCCTTGTCGATGTCGTTGCGAAGGCCAATGAGGCCGTTATAAATCGTGACGACATAGATGAGCAGACCGAGCGCCGCGAACACGAGAATCAGAGAAGGAATTAGACCCATACGGGCTCCTTTGCCTCAAAGCGAAACCGAACCCCCCAAGACAAGCAAAAGGTAAAGAGAAGCGATGGCGAGTACCGGACCGCCCCAGATGCAGAGGGCGGATTTCCAAGCCAGCGACCCAGCGACTTCTTTTTGGCTATGCCAGGAAATGGTGAAGGGCTGGCCGTGTTCGCCTTTGCTGATGGCGGCGCTGGGATGAAGTTCGAATGCTGGCTCCG
>DASXBH010000427.1:0-5077 GCA_036491775.1 Candidatus Acidiferrum sp. | reverse complement strand
GTTCGTAACGATTGGGTGACACTGCATCAGGACGGAATCCGGTATTTGGAAAAAGCACCACTTCCCTATTGGGGCATGGCTGCCGCGTTCAAGATGTTCGGCGTGACTGAATGGTCCGCTCGCATTGCGCTGCATTTGAGTGTGCTATTTCTGGCGATCCTTCTGTATCAATTCGGCCGGCGTTTTCTGACGCCACTTGCCGGATTTTGGGCTGCTGTTGTGTTCCTGACCTCGTGCGGATGTTACATTTTCACGCGCATACTTATTCCCGACGTCGCCGTGGGATTGTGGATTGGGTTGGGACTTTATTTCTTTCTTGACGGCTGGCAATCGGGAAATCCATCACTGCTTAGTTGTTGGGGATTGGCAGCGACGATCGCGCTCAATGTGCTGACCAAAAGCCTGATTGGCATTGTTTTTCCTTGCGCGATTATTTTTGTCTTTCTTCTGCTGGTTGGCGATCTTCGCCACATTTTTAAGATGCGCCTTATTTCCAGCACGATTGTATTCGTTGCGATCGCTGCGCCGTGGCACGTGATTGCCGCAATTCGCAACCCGCCAGCTGGAGCTGCCAAAGGTTTCCTGTGGTTCTATTTCGTGAATGAGCAGTTTCTCCGTTATTTAGGCAAGCGGTACCCGGCCGATTACGGAACCGTGCCGGTTGTTCTGTTCTATGGACTGTTGTTTATCTGGTTTTTGCCGTGGAGTGCATTCCTACCACAAGCTTTGGCGCAAGTTCGACTTCGGCTTGCAAAAGTTGCTGGGATGCGTCAAATCCCAGAAGCGGCCCTTCTTCTGCTGTTCTGTTGGGCAGCGGTGATTTTGCTGTTCTTCAGTTTCTCGACGCGGCAGGAATATTATCTCGCGCCGATGCTGCCTGCATTCGCGCTGCTACTGGGAAACTGGCTCGCATGTGAAGCCGAGGCTCCGAGCGGTTCGCCAATCGCCCGCAGCGGACGTATCTCGGCTGCTGTGTTGTTGGTTGCCGGTCTGGTTGCCGCAGCGGCTGCGATTACTTTTGCGCTTATCTCACACGCGCCATCATCGGGCGCGGAACTGGCCGACCTGCTGAACAGCAACGCTGATTCTGACGTTTACAAACTTTCCATGGGCCATTTTCTCGACCTGACGGGAAATGCCATGAGCTTATTCCGTGTGCCGCTTATCGGCACTGCACTGGCCTTCTCTGTTGGTCCGCTGCTGAATTGGCTTTTCCGGCGGCGCGGCAACACGCAAGCTGCGAACTGGGTTCTGGTGGCCACGATCATGGTCTTTCTTGAGTCTGTACACATCTCTATTGGCGTGTTTGCGCCGGTACTTGGGTCGAAACCGTTGGCCGTTGCCATCGAGCGCCAACTACAGCCTGGCGAACAAATTATCTGTGATGGAGAATACGCGAACGCCTCTTCTGTAAATTTCTACACACGGCAGCAAATGTACATTTTGAATGGCCGTATCAATGGCCTGTGGTATGGCTCGCTGTTTCCCGATGCGCCGCCGGTCTTTTTGGACGATGAGCAGTTTGCGCAGAAGTGGAGGGCGCCTGCTCGCGTTTACTTCGTGACCGGAGATGAGAAAAAGAAGGGCTACCTGGAGAAGGTAGGCGCGTTCTATCTGCTGGCGAAAGCGGGCGGCAAATTTGTGTTTAGCAACCGGCCCAGCAACGCGGACCTGGGACTAGAGCGGCAAGACTCGGCGGCGAATTCGACTAGCCGGTGATGAGCACTAAGGTTACGCCAGCGCAGACCATCAGAACACCGACCCAGCGCTTGATGGTGACGTCTTCTTTGAGCAGATATTTCGCACCGAATGTTCCTACCACGTAATTGAATGCGGATGCCGGAATCACCAGGCTGATAGGCGCCCAAGAAAGCAAAATCAGAAGCGAATAGAAGGAGGCGGCCATTAGCGGGACCGCTATCCAGATCCATGCGTTGCTTGCAGCCTTGCCCAGGAATCGCAGTAATTCGCGGGGACGAAATCTCTCTGGCTCGCCGACCTGCTTCATTCCATAAGTCATGGCGATTTCGCCACCGGTGCTGCAGCAGATGAAAAATATGAGCATGAGCAAAATGCGAATCAAGGCGTCACCGTTTTTACAGTGGTGGTGGTGCTGGGCTTGGTCTGACCCACCAGCAACACGCCAACACAAATCAGGACTACGCCTATCCAACGCTTGGCATTTACCGCTTCGTGGAGGATCAGGACGGCGAGCAACGTCTGGACGGCATAGCCGAAGGCACCGGCTGGCATAACGTAGCTGTAATCCGCCCAGCTCACGGCCGTCATGTAGCTGAGCGTGAATCCCAGCAGGAAGAAAATGCCCAGCCAGATGGTTCCGTTGGAGATTGTCGCGAGCAAGGCTTGCCAGAGTCCATTGAGGGTGACGTGGACTGAACCAATCTGCAGCATGCCGCGTTTCAGCATGAGGTCGCCGACGTTGGCGCACACCACCATGAGCAAGACCATGACTAAGGTCTTGAGCCTGACTCTATGCTCGTGCTGCATTTTTGTGCTGGTTAATCGTTGCCGCTAGCGGACGGCATTTCAGGAACAGACACTACACGGCTCGGGGTGTCGCCGCCTTCGCGAGCCCATTTGAGACGCTCGGCGCGCAACTTCAGGAAGTCGGTAGCCTCATGATATAGGCGCTTGCGCTCGTGGCTGTCCCACAAAGCTTCCTTCACGATGCGCCACACGACCTTGGGACGGAAATAGTAATCGTCGTAAAAGCGGGTGACGCCGGCCATCATCTCGGCTTTAGAGAGATGAGGGAACTCGATGTGAGGCAACTGGTGACCGCCCTTATCGGCGAGAGCTTCTACGCGGAGGAAACCTTGTTTGGCCATCTGATCGTGCAACTCGGTGCCCGGCATGGCGTGCGCGAGGGAAACCTGGATAGTTTCGCAATCCAGTTCCTTGGCGAAATCGATGGTCTTGTTGATGGTTTCCTTAGTTTCGCCCGGCAGCCCGATAATGAAGTCGCCGTGGACCTTAATGCCAACCTTGCGGCAGTTCTTCATGAATTCGCGGGCCATTTCGATGGTCGCGCCCTTCTTGATGTTCTTAAGGATTTGCGGATCGCCTGATTCAAAACCAACGATAAACAGGCGAGCTCCGCCATCGGCCATGGCTTTCAGTTCTTCATACTTGCTATGGCACCGGGCGGTGCAAGACCACTGAAACTTAAGTGGCTTGAACTTCTGGCTCATTTCGATGGCACGATCCTTGCGAATGTTGAAGGTATCGTCGTCGAAGAAAATTTCTTTCATCTGCGGGAAGTACTCAATGGCGTTTTTGACTTCCTGCACAACATTGTCGACCGAACGCACGCGCCAGGCATGTCCAGAGACGGTTTGCGGCCACATACAGAAGGTGCACAGTGCCGGACAGCCACGCGAACTGTAGAAGGAGACGAAGGGATTCAATAGGAAAGGCACGTTGTAGCGCTCAATCTGCAAGTCTCGCTTGTAGATGTCGGTCGCGAACGGCAGGGCGTCTAGCTCTTCGGTATGCAATTGAGGCCGAGGCGCGTTGTGAACGATCTTCCCGTCTTTGCGGTAGCTCACTCCCAAGATGGAGTCGAGCGGACGACCATGCGCGAATTCAGTGACCGAGTGGTCAAACTCGCCGCGAGTGACAAAATCGATGTCGGCACTGGAATTCAGCGTTTCGTCGGGCTTGATGTGTCCATGAGGGCCAACGAACGCAACTTTCAAAGATGGGTTTGCTTCCTTGATTTTACGGAGGAGCTTCACGTCGCTTTCGAATCCAACGGTCGACGTGTAGAGCACGAGGAATTCGTAGTCCTTGCAGATTTCGACGGTCTGTTGCCAGTTCACCTTGTGCGGTGAGGCGTCGAGCAAGCGACTGCCCGGGATCATACCCGCGGGGTAGGTCAGCCAAACGGGATACCAATAGGACTCAATCTCGCGTGTCGCGGGCCACCGCGAACTTGCGCCACCGTCGAAGTTTTCGAAACTTGGCGGATTCAATAGCAAAGTCTTCATTACATCCGGCATTCGTCACCCTCAGCTAAATTGGACGTCTGTGCTGCAATGGCTATCGAGCCACACACCTAGCCCATTCGAGCAGATTGCTAATTCCCCAGCTAGTGTAGATAACAGTTTACCCGAGTTGGTTGCATACCGGGATGGGTTTCTGCCAATGGAGCGTAAGCTGCATCCAAGTGTTAAATACAGCATTGAGTGGGACTTGCGTGACAGTGCGAGAAGCTAAACAGCGCTTGGAACGGGAAAGCTGTGGAGTGGGGTCAGGACTTCAGCGCCTCATTCGTGGCGTCATTCAGAGCCTGCCAAATCTTCGGGAGCCACTCCTGATGTTCGAGTTTCATCAGCACAGAGCGCAGGCAAGTAAATGCTGGCTGGTCCTTCTTCATACTTCCAAGATTGGCCGCGAAGAATTCGACAGGCAAAGTGGCTAGAGCCAGGTGCAGGTTTCTGGACGCAGCCGCTGAAAAGATCTTTCGGGCCAGCGCAGAGGACTCGCCGACGCTTCCGGCCCCCGGAGCGAAGACCACGATATCTAGCTCAGGTTCAAAGGCGGTGGCAAAGCGCGGATCGCTTTTCAGTCGGAGGTACAAATCCAAAGCCGCCGCCCGAGAGGCTTCCAGACCTTGCGCGAACTCTCCGTGCTTCTCGAGTGGCAAGAGTTGTTGCGTGGCCCACAGCGCGACGGCTGCGGCTCCAGGGCGTGAGCACTCTAAGCTGATCTCTCCCAAATGGAGTTGGTTTGAACTGAAGTAGGTGTAAGGCGACTCGTGCTTATAGAGCCTGCCAACGTCCGGATCGCGGAATAATACGCAGCCACATCCGTAGGGCTGTAGTCCATGTTTATGAGGATCGATGACGATAGAGTCGGCGTCTCCGATGTGTTCGAAGGCACGGGTGGCCTCGCTGCCAAGATTGCTCGCTAAGACAAAATATCCGCCGTAGGCAGCGTCGGCATGAATTCGGAATTTGAATTTTTCTCGCAGCTCGAGGATTTCCGCGAGTGGATCCACGGATCCGGTTGCGGTTGTCCCGAGAGTAGCAACTATTGTGCCGATATTGCCTTG
>DASXBH010000426.1:0-3168 GCA_036491775.1 Candidatus Acidiferrum sp. | reverse complement strand
GGTCGCCGCTAAGACTCTGCTCCTGCTCAATGATCCCAACGAACGTGACCTCCTCCGTAAAGGCCTGCGTGAGATTCGCGAAAAGCTGGGTCCTCCGGGGGCGGTCGAGCGCGCCGCCGACCAGATAACCACCCTCCTCACCCAAGTCGCTGGCAACGCTTCATAGGGCATTGTTATCCTATATGTAGCTCACGGTGCGTTCTCTGAAAGGGCTTCAATGACGCGACGTTTCCATACCCCAGGTTTCTCTACCATCGCCATATTGTTTCTCTTGGCCGCTTGGTGCACACCCCTGCTCCAGGCTCAGGCGCCGCGCCCGCCGAGCTTCCTTGCCGAAAAGTACGACGTTTCCGCCTACCTGGACACCGCGGGGCAATCCATCAACTCCATCGCCAAAATCGAATTCCGAGCTCAGGAAGTTTCCACCAACGTGCGTGTCGAGCTGCACCAGAACTTGGATGTGCGTGAAGTTAAAGGGACCGACGGCCGCGCCCTCAATTTTCAGCGCGATAACGATAATCCCCTCTTCATCACCGTCACCTTGCCGCAACCCGTCGCCCAGGGAAAAACCATCACCTTGACGTTTGCCTATGGCGGCCTTCTCGCCAACGAAGAAAATAGTCCTGTTCCCAATGTCCGCTTGGCCTCCATCAACAAAGATTGGGCTTATCTTTTGCTTCCTGCTCGCTGGTTCCCACTCACCAATTTCCCCGCGAATCGTTACACCGGCACATTTCGCCTCAATGTTCCTGATTCCATGGCCGTCGCTGGAACCGGCAAAGCCGAGGCTCCGCAGCCACTCTCCGCCCGCGCCGCCGCGGAAGGCAATCGCCTGATGTACACCTTCCACTGCGATAAGCCCGAGCCGCATGGATCCTTCGTGGCGGGCCCACTGCAGTTGAATCCCAAACAAGCCGAAGGCATCAGCGTTTCCGTCTACGCCCCTCGCGCTGAGTCCGGCAAGGCACAAGAGTTCGCCAACATCGTCGCGCACCAGGAAATTATTTTTTCCGACATGTTTGGCCCGCTGCAGGATCCCGACATCACGGTAGTCCAACTGCCCGAAGGCACGGTGCGTGATTTTGCGGCGCCCGGCGTCGTGATGCTCAGCCATCGCGCGTGGGACCCCAAGGCGAGCGATCGAACCCTCAGCCGGCTCGTCGCGTCGCAATGGTGGGGCAATGAAGTTCTGCCCGCAACGCTTGGCGATGTGTGGATCAGCGATGGCTTGGCACGCTACTCCGAAGAACTGTACGCGGAGCAGAATTTCGGCAAAGAGGCTGGCCTGCGAGCGATCGACGAATTTGCCGTCGGCGCGCTGATGTACGACAATTCGGCGCCCGTCGCCCAATCGGCGAGATTGGTTCCCTACTCCAGCGAATATCGCTCGGTGGTGATGAACAAGGGCGCCATGCTGTTTCACATGCTGCGCGTGCAGATGAGCGACGTAGCCTTCAGATCACTCCTCCATTCGTTCTACACAAAATATGAAGGCAAGACCGCGCGTATTGAAGATTTCGAAGGCATGGCCATCGCCGCGGCAAACGCCGGCACAAAGCCCGGTGATGAAGCTCCCAACTTGCAGGGTTACTTTACCCAGTGGTTGAATTCCACCGGCATTCCCGAGTTCACCGTGGAATATGTCACCTATCGCACCAGAAAAGGTTTTCGTATCGTCGGCAAGGTCAAGCAGCCGCTCGATACCTTTAGCATGCCGGTGCAGTTGCGCATCGATACGGAAGGGAACCCGGAGACCAAGACCATTTACGTCACGGGACTCGACTCGGAGTTCATGGAACAAACCTTTGGCCGCCCTAAACCCGGTGGCATCAAGATCGATCCGAATAACATGATTTTAAAGAGCACACCGAATCTACGTGCTCGCGCGGCTATCGCTCGTGGCGAAGAACTCGCGGAAGTGGGCAAATACTTCGATGCGGTGCAGCAATATCAAAAGGCTCTGAGCATTCAACCAAACCGTTCGCTTGCGAATTTCCGCATGGGCGAAGCCTTCTTCTACCAGAAGAATTATCAAGCCTCCGCGAACGCCTTCCGCGAAGCTCTGCAAACGGTGCCCGAGCCGTCGGAGAAGTGGACGGAAGTTTGGAGTCACATCTATCTGGGCAAGGTTTTCGATCTGCTCGGCCAGCGTGAGCGCGCCCTGAACGAATACAGCAAGGCCCGGCAAACCAACGACAACACCGGCGGCGCGCAAGAGTACGTCGAAGCACTGGTCAAGAAACCCTACACGGAAGGTGCCATTGTCGCCGTGAGTCCCGCGACCGAAGGAACTCCCGCCACCAACCCAAAGGGCAAACAAGCGGATATAGCCGCCCCCTCTTCGGGTGAGAAACCCACGATGAAGAGGCCTTCTCCGCTGCTAAGTCCTACCAGCTATCATTAATTTAATCGGATCGAACTCAGATTCAGAGGCCAGCCAAACCAGTGAGCTTTGCGTCTGGCAGTCCTTTTTGTTGCACCAACACCTGAAACCGCTCGCCCATTCCTTCCGGATAAATCAGTGTTTTGAGTTGTAGACGTGCGCGTACCCGCTCCACTTCACTCATCCCCTCGCTATATAAATCGGCGAATTCATTTTTCTGTCCAATCGCTAACAAAAAGCCTGTTTGCGATACCAAGCCCAAAGTCCCCAGGTCGTTGCGTTTGCCCCATAACTGCAAAGCTGTGAAGTTCACATGCGCCGTCAAGTCCTGCTCACCGGGCGCAGCATACAAATCTTCGTTGGCCTGATGATTCCGATACGCAAGCACTGTGCCGGCCATATGGTGCTCGTCAAAAAGATCGGCGGCCAGATGCCCATAATCTACGCTTAAAACGAATCCTCGCTGCAGACGCCGGGCGATCTCCATAATCCAGTCGCAGCACTCCAGAGACGCTTCCGCGTGTTGCCCTTCTTGGAGAGTGATTTGTTGTGCCACAAAATATTCTCCGAGAGCGCATGTGGAAAGAGGCGCGACCATTTCGGCGAAAGATTCGCCTTGAACCGTCACGAAAATTTCCTGAAGCTTGCCGTGTTGCTGAACCACACGGTGCACCGGGAGCGCATCGAGCAATTCGTTCGAAAACACACATCCCGCATTCACGGGCCCCGGAATCTCCACCGATGCCTCGCACTTCCCTTCACGAACAAATGCCTGAAGATTCGTC
>DASXBH010000425.1:0-8311 GCA_036491775.1 Candidatus Acidiferrum sp. | reverse complement strand
GCGATGCGAGATTCGTTTGCGCCGGAGTGAGGATCGCATTGAAGTGGAAGTGACGGTGCCCGAGTGCACGCCGCCAGAGCATGAGAAATTGGCTTGGCCTGGGGTGGATGAAGTGATTTGCGAAGCGCGGAATGGGGCTGGGGTGTTGCGCTTGACGAAGTTTGTTGCGGCGGCGGCGAAGGCGGAGTAGGAACAAGACAAATCCCGCCACCTCTGATCGAATAAACACACTCGAAAAAAGCGCTGGCTTAGAGGCCAGCGCTTTCTTTTGATTCCGTTGTGCCTACAAATTAGTTCATTTTGAAGGCGAAAGTGTTGTGGCGGATTAAGCTGGTCATCTGGTCGTCGCTGATGTTCATGCGGATGACGATGCGATCGCCGGAGGGCGTGACGTTGGTCTGGTCGAGAAGTTGACCGAGGTCGGGATTATCTTTGGCCTGATATTTTTTGTAGAGCAGGCCGGCGGCCATGAGCTGGCTTAGGGTGTTGGCATCGGTTGGGGAACCGCAAATAGCCTGGAATTTTCCATCGAGACCGCTGCTGGCATTCGCAGTGATGAGCATGGATTGCATGCGTTGGATAAGCTTTGCGGCTTCTGGAAACTGCTGAACTTCCGGGGCGAGTTGCGCCATGGCGAGGCGGGTGTAGCTGGGATCAAGAACGGCCCAAACCACGCCGCTCCCGTTCACTTCGTTAATCAGATTGAAGAGGCGATCGTTGCGCAGCAATCCTTCTTCACGGCCAAAATGAACGTCGATCATTTTTTCCAGCATCTGGCGCTGGCCGAATGCTGCTTTGTTGGAATCCAGGAAAAAGAAAAAGAGGTCGCTCGCACCGGCGCCCGAACCGAAGGCATAGAGGGTGTAACCGTAAACCTTGACGGTGGCAAGTTTCTGTTGTTTGAAATAGGCCTCGGTGGAATCGGGATTGTAGTTGCCAAGGGCGATGCCGACGATTTGTTCGCTGTCGGGCACGTCTCCCGCAGCGGCGCCATCTTTTTTGCTGGCCATGGTTTCCGCAACCAGGCCCCAGGCGAGTTCCTGAACCTGAGTGTTGGGATCCACGCCGGCGGAGGCCAGAAATTTCTCAAATTGTTTGAACTTTTCCGGGAGCATTTGCTCCTGAAGCGCAGGGAACCACTTCATGCTGCGCGCGGTTTTGAGGTCGGCGTAGGCAAATTCGCCAACGTTTTTGGGGAAAAGATTGATGGTATCTGCGCCGAGGCCTCCCGCCTTCGCTGGTTTCGCGAGGGCCAATAGGAATACGAGTGCGGCACAAAGGGCCAAAGCTCGCGACAGGGGTTGCATCCACTTCATGAAATGCTCCTTTCGAGTGGGCAAGGGGGAAGTTCCATTTTACGACAAGACGCGAGAATCAACCGAGGCGGTTGCGCAGTTCAGCAACCTTACTTCGTAGTGAGGCTGCGTAGTTTGCGTCTTTCAGGCCTTCCAGATTGATCTCCACGTTGGCGAGTGCGCCCTTAGCGCCCGCTACCGCAATTAGACGGGCGACCTGGAGATCTGACTTCATGGATGCGGCGGAGATGGCTTCCAGTTGTACCAGGCGATCCTGAAGGTCGGCAGCTTTGGTGGCCACTTCGAGGGGAACTTCGGCAGCACCTTTGGTGGCAAGTTGGATGGCGGCATCGCGCTGCTCGATTTCTTCAGGAGAACCCTGCGGAAGTTTGAAGGCGACCATGACCGCGTCGTAGGAAGAACCGTCGCGATCGATGGCGGTGGCGAGTTCGTCTGCGATTTTGCGCAGGGCGTCGAGATGGTCGGAAAGTTTGTCGACGTGCGCGGCTTGCGATTTTTTCTTGCGAGACAAGCCGGCAACCATTTGGCCGAGAGCCGCGGCCATGGCGGCGGCGTAGGCAGAAACGCTGCCACCGCCGGGCGTTGCAGTGGGTTCGGCGACGGCGTCGAGAAACGGGCGAGCCAAAGAGGCGAGCTTGCCATCTTTAGACTGGAGAGGAACGCCGGTTAGCGCATCCGCGAGACGATTTTCGAAAACCTGGTTCGGAGAGAAATTCTCGAGTTGCAGAAAATAGTCGGCGGCCATTTCGATGGCTTTTTTGGGGACGAGGCCGACAATTTCGCTGCCGACCGGGACGGCACCATAGCGAGCCGCTTCACGTTTGACTGCTTCGTAGACACGATGCATGGGGGTCTGCTCGTAATCAGTGAGATTGATGGACACTTGCGCGAGATTGCGGGCCTTGAGCTCCACGCCCATGGATTTGACGTAGCGAAAGCCGCCGTTGGAGAAGCGAATGGCCTTGGCAATTTTGTTGGCGATGGAAATATCAGGCGTGTTGAGATTGACGTTGTAGGCCACTAGGAATTTTCTCGCGCCTACGACGGTGACGCCCGCGGTGGGATGGAGTTTTGGCTCGCCAACGTCTGGCTGGCGATCGTGATTGCGTTTTAGTTCGTCGCGCAGGCCTTCGAATTGTCCGCGACGAACATTTTCGAGATTCACACGGTCTGGGCGCAGGGCGGCGGCTTCGTAGAAGAAAACAGGGATGCGATAGCGCTTCCAGATTTCATTTCCGACACGGCGAGCGAGCGCGACGCAATCTTCGAGTGTCACGCCTTCGACGGGAATGAAGGGAACGACATCGGTGGCGCCTACTCGAGGATGTGCGCCGGTATGGTGATTCATGTCGATGAGTTCGAGGGCGCGGCCAGTGCCCAGGAGTGCGGCTTCGCCCACGGCTTCGGGCTCACCAGCGAGCGTAATGACGCAACGGTTGTGATCGGCGTCCATTTCGTGGTCGAGGACGTAAACGCCGGGAACGACGCTCATGGCTTGGATGATGGCGTCGACATTGGCGCGACTGCGACCTTCGGAAAAGTTAGGCACACACTCAATCAGTCGTTTCATTAGTCCATTCCTGGGACGCTCGATCGATTATGAAAACGGCAACGGGTCTGGCCAATCACGATGAAAAAGCGATTACTGCATGCACAGACTAGAACATTATCGCAGAATTCTGTGATTTGACCTGTAAGCCGGTTCGCCAAGTTAATCGCGCATGTGAATGATGACGGCACGTTTCATGGTCATCCAGCAGCGGTTCATCCCAAAATAATAGGGAATTTCCCGATAATCCTCTACCTCGAAGACGGCAAGGTCGGCTTGCTTGCCGGGTTCGAGAGAGCCGATGGATTTATCGCGACGGAGAGCGTAGGCCGCATTGAGAGTCGTGGCGGTGAGGGCTTCCGCGGGAGTCATGCGCAGTTGATTGCAGGCGAGGGCAAGAATCATGGGCATGCTGACCGTGGGACTGGTGCCCGGATTGAAGTCGGTGGCGAGTGCGACGATGGCGCCGGCGTCGATGAGCTTGCGCGCGGGAGCGTACTGCTTGAGGCCGAGGTGAAAATCGCAACCGGGAAGCAGGGTGGCTACGGTGTTGGATTTGGAGAGCGCGCGAATGTCCGAGGAATTGATTTGTTCGAGGTGGTCGCAACTGGCGGCACCGAGTTCCACAGCGAGTTGGGTTGCGCCCGTGCGGGAGAGTTGCTCGGCGTGAAGACGAGGGGAAAGGCCGTGGGAGAGGGCGCGAGTCAGAATTTGTTTCGATTGTTCACGGGAGAAGGCGCCACGGTCGCAGAAGACATCGCAAAATTCGGCGAAATCCTGGATGACGATTTCCGGCAAAAGCTTGTCGAGAAGGATGTCGATGTAGCGTTGCGGGCCATCGGGCGATGAGCGAAATTCGGCTGGCAAAACGTGAGCGCCGAGAAATGTGGAGACAATTTCCAAGGGTTGATCGCGATTCAATTCGCGTTGCAGGGCGAGGATCCTCAGTTCGCTGGTGACGTCCAGACCGTAGCCGCTCTTGGCTTCGACGGTGGTGGTGCCATAGGATGCGAATTCTTCAAGGAAAGCAAGAGCGCGTTGTTTCAGAGCATCGTAGGTGGAGGCGCGAAGCTTTTTTACCGAGTTGAGTATGCCTCCGCCCTTGCGGGCAATTTCTTCGTAACTGGCGCCTTGAATTTTGAGTTCGTATTCTTCAGCGCGGCTGGCAGCATGAACGAGGTGAGTGTGCGAGTCAACGAAGCCGGGAAGGACAACGCGGCCGCCAACATCGATTTTTTCGGCTTGTGCGGCATCTTTGTGAGCTTCGACTTTTTTGCGAGGACCAATGGCGAGAATGCGATCGTCACGAATCAGCAGAGCGCCGTCTTTTACGATTCCGAGATCGGAGAGAGTAGAGCCGCGGCGCGGTGCGCTGCCGCGCAGCGTTAAAAGTTGGGATGCGCCGGTGATGAAGTAGGTGTCGCTCAAGCCGGAGCCATTCTACCCGAGAAGATTGCCGATAGCCGAGAAGGGCCGGAAATCAGAGTGGCCGGAGAGCACTTAAGCGCCGACGGCTTGGCCTTGGAAGGCTGGTCCAAACACGTCCTTCACGAAATTTTCGATGGAGGTAGGAGTGGAGTTTGCAGGCGAGCGAGTCTCTGTGGCGGCCACGACGCCGTCATTGATGGCGCGAAACATTTCGGTCATGAGCGCAGCGGTTTTTGCAGGCGTGCCCATCTGGACGAGAACCTGTTCGACCTGGTCGTACGGGAATTGGACGTAGCGAAGATCGGCGCGGTTCAGAATCTTGCTGATGACGGAGGCGACTTCGGTCATGGTGAGATCGCGTTCGCCGAGAAGTTCCTGGGTGCGTTTGCCGTTGAAATCGAGCTGGAGTAAGCGCTCTGCGGCGTAGGCGCCGATGTCGCGAGTGGCAATCATGGGAATTTTCAAGTCGGGCTTCAGAGGGCCGGCGAAGACGCCCATCATCTGGATCATGCCGATGGCGTTGAGATGATTTTCCATGAAGTAGCCGGCGCGGAGATGGAGAACGTTGAGGCGGTCGATCGCATTGAGCTTTTGCTCGAGAGCATGCAGGCCGGCTATGGGACCGGTGCCTGAGGGAACTTGGGCGCCGAAACTGCTGAGATTAACGGCGTATTGAAGACCGGAACTTTTCACGGCGGTGGAGATGGCGTCGCTGGTGCGATCTTGGTCGGCTCGGTAATCCTGAGAGGTCATACCGGGAGGAATCAAGAGGTAGGCAGCACGGGCTCCGGTGAGCGCTTGCCCAAGGATACCGGCATCGGTGATGTCGCCGACGATGGCTTCCGCGCCGCGCCGGACGAATTGCTGCAATTTGCCGACGTGCCGACCGAAGACGCGGACCTTTTCGCCCTGCGCAAGAAGTTTGCGCGCAATGACTGAACCGGTGTTTCCACTGGCACCTAAGACCGTATACATAATTCCGCTCCTGTGGGACGTTCAGGATCTAGAATCCTCGACTTGTGATGTTGACCCCGTACGAATTGAGTCGGTACGCCCTGTTCGTTGGAAGGATTGTTACAGCATGGGAACTTTGACGCCAGTCTTCTTTGCAAACGCGATTGCCTCGGGATAACCAGCGTCGACATGCCGCACCACGCCCATACCAGGATCATTCGTTAACACTCGTTGGATGCGCTCAGCCATTTGTTTGGTGCCATCGGCACAGGTGACTTGGCCTGCATGCTGCGAATAGCCAATGCCCACACCGCCGCCGTTGTGAATAGAGACCCAGGTGGCGCCGCTGGCAGTGTTGACGAGAGCGTTGAGAAGCGCCCAATCGGCGATGGCGTCGGAACCGTCCTTCATGGATTCGGTTTCGCGGTAAGGAGAAGCAACGGAGCCGCAGTCGAGATGGTCGCGGCCGATTACGATGGGAGCCTTGAGTTCACCTTTGGCGACAAGGTCGTTGAGTGCCAAGCCGAACTTGTCGCGTTCGCCGTAGCCAAGCCAGCAGATGCGGGATGGAAGTCCTTGAAACTTAACTTTCTTCTGCGCCATTTGGATCCAGCGCCTCAGATGCTGATTGTCCGGGAACATTTCGAGGACAAGCTGATCGGTGCGAGCGATGTCGGAAGCTTCACCGGAAAGTGCGGCCCAGCGGAACGGTCCTTTGCCTTCGCAGAAAAGCGGGCGAATGTAGGCTGGAACGAAACCGGGAAAGTCGTAGGCGTTTTTGACTCCGGCTTCGTGGGCGAAGGTGCGAATGTTGTTGCCGTAGTCAAAGGTGACGGAGCCAAGTTTCTGGAGGTCGAGCATGCCCTGGACGTGTTGGGCCATGGCGGCGATGGAACGTTTGCGATATTCCTGCGGATTCGCGGCGCGGAGTTCGATGGCCTGGGCGAGACTCATGCCGTTGGGAACGTAGCCACCGATGGGATCGTGGGCGCTGGTCTGGTCGGTGAGAATGTCCGGAACGATCCCGCGTTTGGCGAGTTCGGGAATGAGGTCGGCACAATTCCCGACCAGGCCGACGGATGTCGCTTCGCGAGTGCGGACAGCATTTTTGAGAATGCGCAAGGCTTCATCGAGCGAAGTGACCATTACATCGCAGTAACCAGTTTTCACGCGGCGCTTGATGCGTTCGGGATCGACGTCGATGCCAAGAAATGCGGCGCCATTCATGGTGGCGGCCAGAGGCTGCGCGCCTCCCATGCCTCCCATGCCGCCGGTGACGACGAGCTTGCCGCTGAGGTCGCCGCCGAAATGTTGTTGGGCTGCGGAGGCGAAAGTTTCGTAGGTGCCCTGGAGAATACCTTGCGTGCCGATGTAGATCCAACTGCCGGCGGTCATCTGGCCGTACATCATCAGGCCGGCGCGATCGAATTCGTTGAACTTCTCCCAATTGTTCCAGTGGCCGACAAGATTTGAGTTGCAGAGGAGAACGCGTGGAGCGTAGTCGTGAGTGCGAAAGACCGCGACGGGCTTGCCGGACTGGATGAGAAGAGTTTCGTCGGACTCGAGAGCGCGAAGAGATTTTACGATGGCGTGGAAGCAGTCCCAGTTGCGTGCGGCTTTGCCGGTACCACCGTAGACGACCAGATCTTCAGGCTTTTCCGCGACGTCGGGATCCAAATTGTTGAGAAGCATGCGGAGAGCCGCTTCCTGCTGCCAACCTTTGCAGGAAAGCTCGAGACCGCGAGGGGCGCGAAAAGGGCCGCGGCTGGTGGCGGGATCGTTGATGACGGAAGTGCTGGCGCTCATGGGTTCGGCTCCTGAGGATCATCTTAACTCAGGCGGATTATTGGCGGGTAATCCGAGAGTTCGCCGGTCAATTCAGATCAAGCGTTGGACGATGTGCGGGATAAAGGCTTGGTGGTATTGCCAGTTGTAGCGTATCTCGCCTTAACTGAGACGATCGCTAGCAACGCGGTCGCGTTGCGTGAAAATGGGACCTAGGGTAGAGTCGGAATCCGCATGAGTTACCGCACACTTCCTGCACGATTTCTCAAGGCTGTGGACGAGCACCCGTCGCCGCGCGCGCAAATGGTGCGTGGGGCGGAACGCTGGGAAGCTATTTCGTCGAAAGAATTTTTGCGACGGGTGGCTGGGCTGGCGGATGCATTTGTGGAATTGGGCGTGAAATCGGGCGACAGAGTAGGGCTATTCGCCCCGAATTGCCCCGAATGGCATACAGCGGATTTTGCGATCAATGGCTCGGGTGGAGTGACGGTTCCGGTGTATTTCAACGAGTCGCCGGAGCGGATGACATACATCCTGAATCATTGCGGAGCGCAAGTGCTGTTCGTGGCGGGGGCGGCACAACTCGAAAAGTTCATGAAGGTACGGGACAAGTTGAAAGACGTGCAGCAGGTGATCGTATCGGGAGCAGGAGAAGCGCTGCCCACGGATTTTCTGCGATACGAAACGTTGATTGCGACTTCGGGAGCTGCGGAGATTACGGCCTACCGGACGCGAGTGGCAAAAGTGGTGCCGGAGCAGTTGGCGTCACTCATTTACACATCGGGAACGACGGGCGAGCCAAAGGGCGTGATGTTGACGCACATGAATTTCAGCTCAAATGTGACGGACTCGTGCCCGCAGCTGAACCTGGAACCCGCGATGGATTTGGCGGTGTCGTTTCTGCCGCTGGCGCACGTCTACGGGCGGATGCTGGACTACGTGTACATCTTCAGCGGGTGTCCGGTGGCGTATGTGGATGTGGTGGAGAATGTGGCGCAGGCGTTGCTGGAAGTGCGACCAACGATTTTGGCGGCAGTGCCACGATTTTTCGAAAAGATTTATGCGCGCTTGATGGAACAGGGCAGCAAGCAGCAAGGGACGAAGCGAAAGCTGTTTGAGTGGGCCATGAAGGTAGCGCGCGAGTCGGCGCGCTGGCGCTGTGGGGAAGCGAAAGCTGGGCTGGGATTGCAGTTGCAGTGGGCGATTGCCGATCGACTGGTGTATTCGAAAGTGCGCAAGGGCACTGGTGGGCAGCTGCGCATCGTGATGTCGGGCGGGG
>DASXBH010000424.1:0-11367 GCA_036491775.1 Candidatus Acidiferrum sp. | reverse complement strand
TCTCACACAGTCGTTTGAGTTGAAGTGAGGTATGGCGCGGAATAGCAGATTTTGCGTGATGAACTTGCACTTTCCCGGGGAGGGCTGAGCTTTAGCCTGGCTTACGGTGGCCAAAGTTCTGAACACACCCCACCAATCGGCGATGCTGCTGCGAGGGAAATTTCGAACGGGAGTTTTAGATTAGAACAAGCCTGGGATTTTCAGACCGGGGATGCCAGGAATACCGCCGGCGAGATTCTTCATCTGGCTCGCGAGCTCATCGTCCACGCGTCGCGACGCTTCGTTGACCGCGGCGCGAATTAAATCCTGCAACATTTCCTGATCTTTTCCGGCGAAGACTTCCGGCTCGATCTTCACGTCAAGAACTTGCTTCTGACCGTTCATCTTCACCGTGACCATTCCGCCGCCAGCCGATGCTTCCACGGCTACGGAATTCACCTGGCGCTGCAGATCTTCCTGCACCTGCCGCAGCCTCGATAACATTTGTTGGAGTGCGCTGACTTCCATGTTCATCGAAAGCCCCACTTTCCAGTGCGACTTACTCCTCACTCTGCCGCCGCACTTCGGAAATTCTTCCCCCGAAGCGCTGCAGCATGGACTTCACCATCGGGTCGTTCTCAAACTGCGCACGCATTTCCTGCGTGGTGGAGGCGGCGCGTGTCGCGTTTTCGGCATTTGTCGCTCCAGTTTCGAGTCTAGCACAGACACGCACCGGTCGCTCTAGTACCTTGCTCGAAGCATTACGAATCTTTTCCATCGTGTCGCGTCCTTCGATTAATCCCGCGAAGGTGCTCTTCTCGGATGGAAAATAAATGCGAAGTTCGCTTCCGTCCAGCTCCCAGCGCGATGTGTGTTCAAGCAATTCGCCAATAAATTTCTGCTGAGCTTGAATTGCCGATTTGATCGCGCTGACTTGGGCCGCGTCAATCCCTGTTGCAGCGACTTCCGAATAGATTTGCTTCATGGGTGGTGCGGCCGGTTCAGGCGAAATTATTGCTGGAGCTGCGGCAGTCCCTGCTCCGCTTACTCCGAATGCGCTTGTGCCCGTCGCCGGAGGCTTTGCCGCGAAGTTCGGCGTTGCGTTCGCGAACGGAGAAGGAGACGCATCGGAAATTGCTGGCGCGCTGCGTGCGAATGTTGGGCTGCTAACGGGTTGAGCGGAAGCCGACGAGGATCGCGGAGGAATCGATGGTACGGAAGCAGTGGCTGCCGCGCTTCTGGCCGAGCCGCCACCGGAGCCGCCATCTTTGCGGGTTCGCGCTTCAGACAATACTTCTTCCAGCGGAGCCAGTCGCGCCGCATTCACCAGTCGCAACAGTCCCATTTCCAAATGGACGCGTGGATCTGGTTTGCGCCTCAAGTCGTCATCGGTCTGCAAAAGGATTTGAAAAAATCGAGTCAGATCTTCCTCACTGAAGAGTTCAGCCGCTTTCGCGAGCCCGGGTCGTTGATCAGGGGTCGCTGCCAAGAGATCCGAATCCGCTCCGCACACACGCGCGATCAAAAGATTACGCATGTGCCGGATGGCTTCACGGCAAAAATGCTGCAGGTTGCGGCCTTCCTTCTGGAAGGTATGAACAAGTCCGAGTGCTCGTTCGGCGGATTGTTCCGCAATCGCTTGAACCAATTCGTGCAACGCATCATCTGGCACTACGCCAAGCAGTTCCCGCACAGCTTTGTCGCGAATGTCGTCGCCGCAGTAAGCGCGAGCCTGCTCCAGAAGGGAAAGGGCATCGCGCATGCTGCCTTCCGCCATCCGGGCCAGCACCGAGAGCGCTCCATCTTCAATCTTCAAATTCTCTTGACCGGCGATGTGTTTCAACCGGCTGGTGATCTCATTAAAGGTCAGTGCGCGAAAGTGAAAATGCTGGGAACGCGACCGGATGGTATCGACTAGATTCTCTGGTTCGGTCGTGGCCATGACGAAGATTACGCGGTCCGGGGGTTCTTCGAGTGTCTTCAGTAAAGCATTCGAAGCTTCACCGGTCAGCATGTGTGCTTCGTCGAGGATTACTACCTTGCTTCGCGAAGCCGCGGGAGCATACCGAACCATCTCGCGAAGTTCGCGAATCTGATCGATGCCACGATTGGATGCCGCGTCGATTTCAATAACGTCCAGCGAAGTTCCCGCGGCGATTTCTTTACAGGCATCGCACTCTCCGCAGGGAGTGGCCGTCGGTCCGTTAACGCAGTTCAATGCCTTCGCCAAGATACGCGCGGCCGTCGTTTTTCCCACGCCGCGTGCGCCAGAGAAGATGTAAGCGTGCGCGACACGATCATTCTTGATGGCGTTGGCCAGAGTTTCCGTTACGTGGGCTTGACCGACAAGGTCAACAAAAGTTTGCGGACGCCATTTTCGTGCGATGACTTGATAGGCCATAGGTGTCTTGCATTTTCGGCGCGTGCAACGGAAAAGTCAAAGGTGTCTGAATGCTCGCGTTGGATTTTTGTGATGCGCGGAATAAAGCAAAAACAGACTACAAATTGTGATGAATTTTGATTTCAGGATTTCACAATTTTGGAAGAACTCGCTAAGGGTTGATATCTGATTTCTGATATTTTTTTCATCCAAATCGAGGAACTTCGGGATCTCCGCGGCACACTCGGTTGACCCGGTACCGTTGCTCCCTTCCGGGCCTGGCGGGGTTCGCGGGACCTCGTTGCACAGAGCCCGAAGTTCCACGATCTGGCAGTCGCTGCGTGCGCGACTACTCTGAAATCTTAGCACACCCGGTTCCGAACGATGCCACTCGCGTGGCCTCATCACAAATCTTTTTCGCTTGCTCCCCGGAAATTTCTGAAGCAGAATCAGCGCCATTCCGAGTCCACGCGGTTTCGAGCTAATTTTTCATTTGTCGAGTCAACGGTAAAGGAGCATCTGTGCGCAAGCCATCCCCTGGCGCGATCCTCTTCGCTCTCATCCCGTTTACGGCTATTTGCTTTTCCGTGCCGCTGTGGGACCGCATCCAGCCCATGGTGTTTGGCGTGCCTTTCAACTTTTTCTGGCTGATTTCCTGGTTGCTACTTACTCCGGTCTGTCTTTGGGGCGCGTATCGCGCGGAATCGAAACGAGCCTCGCAACAGCAGCGGCCGCACGGCGGGGCGCAATGAGTGCAAGCGTCATCGCTCTTACATTTATCTTTCTAATCGTTGGCGCCGGCTCATTCATAGGCTTTTATGCTGGTTCGCGCCGCAAAATGGATCTCGAACAATGGATCGTTGGCGACCGCGGCTTTGGAATGCTACTGGTCTGGCTGCTGACTGCCGGCGAGATTTACACGACGTTCACGTTCCTTGGGGCCAGCGGCTGGGCGTACTCCAAGGGTGGTCCAGTTCTTTACATTTTGGCCTACCAACCGCTGATGAACGTGGTGGCGTTCTTCATTCTGCCGCAGGTGTGGGAAGTTGGAAGAAAGCACCGTTTGCAGACCCAGGCAGATTTCTTCCACGTTCGCTACGACAACAAATATCTGGCGGCTTTCGTGGCGCTGGTCGGCGTGGTGTGCATCATTCCGTACTTGCAATTGCAACTGACTGGACTGGGGATGATCGTGGAAGTTGCGAGCTACGGAGTGATCCACAGGACGCCCGCGATGATCCTCGCCTTTATAGTTGTCGCGGCCTTCGTGCTGACCAGTGGAATCCGGGGCGTAGCGTGGGTGAGTGTGCTGAAGGATCTGCTGCTCCTGTTTGCAGCGGTTTTTGTGGGCATCGCGATTCCTTACATTTATTTTGGCGGCATTGGACCCATGTTCGCGGCGTTGGTGCGCAGCAACCCTTCGCATCTGGTGATGCCAGGTGCCACCAGAAATCTGGGACATTCCTGGTATATCTCCACGGTAGTGTTGGTGTCGGTAGGCTTTTACATGTGGCCGCAATTTTTCGGCGCCAGTTTTTCGGCCAAGAGCAGCGACACGTTGCGACGAAATGCAGTGGTCATGCCTTTCTACAGCATCACCATGCCGCTCATGTTTTTCGTGGGCCTTGCCGCGACTCTCGTCTTGCCGGGGCTCGCGAACGGGGATCTTGCGATGTTGACCATGGTGCGCAAGACTTTTCCCGCATGGTTCTTAGGAGTGATAGGCGGAGCGGGCGCCTTGACGGCAATGGTTCCGGCGGGTGTGATGATTCTGACCGCGGCGACCCTGTTTGCAAAGAACATGTGCCGGCCGATCCTGTTCCCGGGGATGAGCGATGAGCAGGTCGGAAAATTGGCGAAAATCACGGTACTGGTGATCACCGTTACGGCATTGGGTTCGGCGATCTACAGCTCGACGACGCTCGTCTATCTGCTGCTAATGGGTTACGGAGGCGTGGGGCAGTTTTTTCCAGGGGTGGTGTTGGGACTGTATTCCAAGCGCGTGACCACGGCAGGCGTGTTTGCTGGCATCGTTACTGGAGTTTGTATTTTTGTTCCCCTGGTGCTGATGAAGCGCGATCCAATCATGGGACTGAACGCGGGATTCGTGGCATTGTGCTGCAACTTCGCGGTAGTTGCTGTAGTGAGCCTCCTCGGTCCTGTCGAGCAGCCATCGTTAAGTCACGCTGCCCATGCAACGAGCGGCGTGGAAGGACTAGAGGTTGGGCCCAGTCCCGCGACGCGGTGACGATCGAGCTGTCGTTCGTCTTGCCGACCCGCGACGTTTCGGTTTGTTAATCTCAACACATCGGCAAAACATGTTGCTTCGCTTGGCCGTTCGTGGTTTAGACTAAGTCCGGTTGGAGTTCCTCCCCAACCACCGTGTTTCTGCCCGCAGCAGAACCGCGGTCCGCGCGCCAGCGCTGTGTCCCCATGTGGGACCGCTCCACGTTACGGAGCTCGCGCCTGCACAAACGTTGCAGGCAGGAGGAATGCTCATGAAAATTCTGTTGTCGCTTGTACTGGTTGTAACGCTGGCTTGCACCGCCGCGCCGCCGATCTATGCGGAGCCGCGTGAAGTAGTGCAAGGCACCGAAATTCACCTCACCTTGCTCGACTCAATCAATTCCAAGAATACCCGCGAAGGTGATCCGTTCGTGGCGGTGGTGTCCGCTCCGGTAGTGGTCGGCAGCCTCATTATTATTCCCGCAGGCACGAAGGTGCACGGAGTCGTGGGCGCTATCCAGCAGGCCAAGAGCTTTTCTCTTTTTCGCGGCCAGGCGTACATGAACATTTCGTTCAAGACCATGGAAGTGGATAGCCGTTTGATCCCGATTCAGATGAGCATCCTCGGTATTGGTGGACCGCGCGGCGTAGAGGGTTATAGCAAGCGCCGTAACGATATGAAGATCACGGAAGGAGAGATCCTGCAAGAGAAGCACGATGTCAAAGGCGACGTGATCGGTATGGCCGTGGGCGGCGGAGGTGGTTCGCTGGTCGGACTGATCTTCAGTAACGTCGCCCGCGGATTTGGTATCGGCATGGCAGGCGGCGCCATTTACGTGGTTGCGCGCAAGGGCAAGGAAATCGATATGCCGGCGCAAACGGGAATGCTGGTTCGCATGGACAGCACGATTACGGTGCCGTTGATAGCGGCGAGCGCTCAGACGTCGGGAACCGTCGCGCGGTAGTGGCACAAGGGATTGATCACTTGGAGCGATGAGTACAAGCTTCGCGCAAAAAGCGAGGGAGGAGGGGCGCCGTATGTCGTTCAGGGAGACACGCGGCGCCCTGAGGGTTCTGGCAGGCAAATTCGCAGGACAATCCTTGGGGAGGATCGAAACAGAATCCAATCGCGCCCAACTTCGGGTTGACCTTGATGCTGCTGGCCAGCGACTGTCTTCAGATTGAGTAGTTGCATCGAGAGTGCCAAAGCGCGTAAATGACTTGGACTGTAAATACTGGGGTTAGTTGAAACTATCCAGGTAAGGACGTACCTCTAGGGGAATCGCAGTTTCAAACTGGAACGAGCCTGCGAATCCCTCTTCCCCTCGTTGCAAATTCCGATGTTCTTGACCGGCTATCTCTATTCACTTTTCGAATTCGTTCTATTCGTTTTTCGTTTTGTTCCTTTCCGCTTTTCTATTTGACGCTTCAAAGACCCTCGCGCTACCTTAGCAATCGTAGGGTCAGGCAGCTCCATCCCGAAATATGCCGAAGATATTCCTATCGCTCCATCTCAAGGAGATTCATGTCGAACGAACTGCGTAATTTTCTAGCCCTCAGCTACGAGGAGCTCGAAGAACTGAACTTAAAGGCCAAGGAACAACGCAAGAGCCGCACTGCGATTCACAAGATTCAGGAACAACGCATTAAATATCTTACCGACGAAAAGCGCATCAAGGCGGTCACGGTTCTGTTCAGCGACCTGGAAGGCCGCTTGCACATGCTCGATTACGACAAGAAATTCCTTATCAAGAGTTGGGACAACTTAACGTTCGATGGCTCTTCCATTCGCGGCTTCACCGCGCAGCGTGAAAGCGATCTTCGTCTGGCCATGGATTGGTCGGCGTTTTACTGGGCGCCCGCTGACTATTTCGGCTCTGGCAAAGTCCTGGTCTTCGGCGAAGTCATCGACAAAGACGGCTCGCCGTATAGCGCGGATATTCGCGGCGTGCTGAAAGGTTTCGCGGAAGGCGTGTATAAAAAAGAAGGCTTCACGCTGAACGCGGCAAACGAAATCGAGGGCTTCCTTTTTAAGGGCGCCGATGCGGAACGCCACTACACGGAGAATGGCAAGTTCGAATACGTAAACACCGGTGGCTACTACCACTCGTTGCCAGGGGATCCGCTGCGCACCTTTATCGATACAACCGCCGAAGTGCAGCGCGCCATGGGCTTTCAAAACGAGAAGGACCATCCGGAAGTGGCGCCATCGCAGTTCGAAATTAACTACAGCTACGGCGAAGTGGTGGCGGCCGCTGACCAGATTCAGCTCTACAAATTAATCTGCCGCCAGGTGGCCAACAAGATGGGATTGACCGCATCCTTCCTGCCGAAACCAGTCGTTGGCGTCAACGGCAGTGGCATGCACACGAACGTGTCGATCAGTAAGGAAGACAAGAACACGTTCTGGGATCCGAAGGGTGAAGAAAAGCTGAGCAAGTCAGGTTGGTTGTTTGTCGACAAGATCCTTACCCATGGCAACGACATCTGCTTGCTGCTGAATCCCAGCGTCAATGCGTATCGCCGTCTCGACCCGCATTTCGAAGCGCCAAACCAGATCAAGGCGTCGCCCGTGGATCGCGGCTCGATGATTCGCATCCCCATTGGAAATGAGAAGAGCATGCGCGTTGAGGTTCGCTCCGTCGCGCCTGACGCGAACCCGTACCTTGTGCTCTACTCGATTTTCAAAACTGGGATCGAGGGTGATATTTCAAAGGTTAAGAATCTGCGTCAAGCGGAGCGCTACTTGCCGGACAACATCTATACGGCGCTGGCCGATTTTCGCAAGGCGGACTGGACCACCAAGTTGCTCGGGGCCGACGTCAAAGAGCGCTATGCGGAATTGAAGCAAGCTTCCGCCGATCGCTGTGCCCGGCAATTGGGCACCTTCGTGAAGGCGCCGGAAGTCCAGTACCACCACGAAGTTTACAATCAGTTCCTCTGGAACCAGTTCTAGTTTCTCACTCCCTTATAGAAGGATATTTCGGTCAATGCCCCGCGGATGATTCGCGGGGCATTTTCATTTCCAACACGTTACAGGCGCATGAATTTTTTACGTGTCGTGAATGGCAAAAAGATGACATTCCCAAGACGATTTTCTGACAACCGTTTGTGGCTCTTTCGCTAGTTTACGAGTACGCATTTCCGCAGGTAGTCCAACCCCTAGCGCCCTCCGAGCCCCTCGGAGGGCGTCTTACCTTGCGGAATCACCATTCGTTCTTCGGTCTTTTTCAACTTCTTTCAGAGCGACGACAGTTTGTGACACTATCTTTCCGCAGAGATGAACACTCTCTACAATCGGGTCGCCGGCCAGAGTGTGGAACGCCTCGCGGCTCTAAGCGACGGAATTTTTGCCGTCGGCATGACGCTGCTCGCGATTGATTTGCGTCTGCCGGCCGCCGAATTTATTCATAGCGAACACGATCTGCTTCATGCGTTGCGGATGATAGCGCCGCAAGTGTTGATCTACCTGATGAGTTTTCTGACGTTGGGGATCTTCTGGGTTGGGCAGCAGTCGCAATTGAATCATCTCAAACGATCGAACGTGCGCCTGACCTGGATCCACCTGATTCTTCTGTTCGCGGTTACTCTCATGCCGCTGTCGACCAAATTCCTGGCGGAGTTCGTTCGTTATCGAACGGCACTGCTTGCCTACTGGCTCAATATCGTGGTTCTAGGACTGATGCTATACATCAGTTGGGCGTATGCCACCCGAGCCAATCTTATTAAGGATGACCTTCCACCAGCCACCACATCGGCAATTTGCAATCGCATTTTGATCGCGCAGAGCCTGTATGCTTTTGGGGCGATTCTGTGCATCTTCAGCACTTACTGGAGTATTGCCGCGATCGTTCTGTTGCAGCTGAACTATGTAATTGCTCCGGGCTTTAAGGACCCGGGTTAACCGCCGAATGCGTTTCGGAAGTACCCGACTCTACTGATATGTCTTGCGCAACATGTATGGTGCAATTGTGTTAGGAAGTGCATGCCTTGGAGTAGCGCACGCGCCCCACTTCTCATTGCTCAGCCCATTTGTTCAGGTGCACCCCACACGCCTGATAAGCAAAGGAAGCCCGAGCAAATGCCCGCTTCTGACTTTGAAGTCCCCGATGAACCCCGGCAACCCAGCGTTGGCCTGATCCTTACCGCGATTGAGCAGATACGTTCGGCCTTGGGAGCGAGTTGCGCGATCCTCGGCGTACGAGGTACCGCTGGGTTGCGTTACGTGGCCTGTGCCGGCACCGTACCTGCTGGCGTCGCAGAGTTTCAACTAGATTCGGAATTTACGCGGGAGTGCATGGATACGGGCGGTGTAACGCTTTGCGATGACGCTCGGGAAGATGCGCGAATTCGTCCGGAAGTTGCGGAACTGCTCCATGTACGTTCTGCCATAGCGGTGCCGGTACATTTTCGAAATTCGATTCTGGGCGTGATTGAACTGTTTTCCTCGATGCCGTCGGTTTTCCACGGTGCCCATGTCGCCGCGTTGCAGGAAATTGGCGAATTGCTGGCCCCGGTCTTGGCTTCGGAGTCGGTGCGTGCGGTGAATTCAGGCGCGGACGAACCTCCCGCGTCGTTCGCGCGTGCACCATTTCGAGGAACCCACGCGGCCCCGGTCGTCGTCAACGACGATGAAGCAGAAGACGTACCCGAGCCCGCCGAAGCGCTAGGAGATCATGAGGAAGGAGTGCGCGCTCGAGAACCGGAGCCAGTCCCGGTGGAACTCCCCGAGCTTTTCGAGCCTTCGCTTCCGAAGCGCGGAATTGTATTTGCGCCGCGCGAGTCTCTTCTAAGGACGACACCAGGCCGGACTTTAATTCTCGGCGTTGCCACCGCAGGCCTGGTTGCTCTTCTTTACCTGGTGACGCATGCCGGGCCATTAATCACGCGGCCGGGGGGGAATAACGGGGCGAGCGCTCCGGTCGTTAGAAGTTCTTCGCGGGTGCCCAACACTTCGATTCGAACGGAGTCCGTGTCGCTAACAGACAAACAGAATCAACCAGCCACTCTGACCCAAGCCACGTTTGGAGCGCGCGGCGGAGCTGACGAACTTAAGGCCGCGCCGACTCCAGTCCCGTCACCGGTGACGTCCTCTCTTGCTGCAAAGAATGACGAGTCCGCCGAAACCCTAGAAGCGCGTTCCCCCAAGTCGACCTCCGAGAAGATCCGCGACACTGCGCAGCCGACGTTAGTGCGGACGGATGCTTCGCTTCCTCTTCCGGCGATGACAAAGCTCACGGCTGCCACACTCGTCCCGACCATTAAAAATGAAGAGCCCAGGCGCACTACGACCACGACGATACCGGCGCCCATCGTTACGAGATCGACGAGCACAGCTCCACCGCACTTCGTGCTTGATCACACACTCCAGGGGCATTCGGGTTGGGTAACTGGCTTGGCGTTCACGCCTGACGGAAGGCGACTCGTCTCGGGCAGTTGGGACCAAACCGTGAAAATGTGGGATGTGTCCACCGGACTTCCCGCGGGCATGGTGAGCAATAACATTCAGTATGTACAGGCACTGGCTTCCAGCCGAGATGGGCGTTGGATTGCCGCAGAGAATTCGGCGGATTCGGTCACGATTTGGGATACCGGGACGGGACAGCCGGTTCATACCTTGCTGACCGACAGAAAAATTCGCGGAGCCGGCAACAACTGGGTGTATTCGATCGCCTTCAGTCCCGACGGGCGACTCCTGGCGTCGGGCTTGGACGATAAAACGATTCGTATTTGGGACGTCAAGTCTGGCCAACCTCTCCACGACTTTACGGCGAACAAGCGCTCGGTAATTTATGTTGCTTTCAGTCCTGATGGGCGGTGGTTGGCTACCGGTGGCAACGACAAAACCATCCTTATTTGGGATGTCGAGAGTGGCAAACTGGTCCGCAAGCTTACCGGACATAAGAAGACGGTCTACGCAGTAGCTTTTAGTCCGACCGGACAATGGCTGGCTTCCGCAAGCGGAGATAAAACCGTCAAGATTTGGGATCTCGATACGGAGCAGGAAGTTCACACGTTAACGGGCCACGATGGGCTGGTGACTACGCTGGCATTTAGTCCGGATGGCCGGTGGTTGGCTTCCGGCAGTTGGGATCGCACCATTAAGATATGGGATGCGGAGTCCGGGCGAGAACTCGAGACCCTGGCGAGCCATTCTCGTTCGATTTACTCCATCGCATTCGGACCAGGTGGAAACTGGATCGCCTCTGGTAGTGAAGACGGGAGCATCAATCTCTGGAGAGGGAAGTTTGCTGGCTCTTCGAGAAATTGAGGACGATTCCGAAAATTCGGCTTGGAAGCTCGAACGATTGCAGTGGCGAAAGTAAAGCGAAAATGATAACGTCCTACCATGGACGAAGTCAGGAAACGTACCCTCGCCGTGGTCGCCGCCATCTTTGCTTGTCGCAAGCTTGCCACTCTGGAATCTAAGCCTTCTCCTGCTCGCGAAATGGCCTTTCGCGACAGCATCCACCTGGCAGAGGAACTCATGCGGCGCATCGATGCCCGCTGGCCGCAAAACAAAATTCCGGGACGCACGTAGTCTGACAGCGCGTCGTGGGCGTAAAGCCCAGATTCTTTCAGTCATTTACCCGATTCCTCCCCTATCTCTAAGAGCTCAACTGCGGTCTTCGCTGTATTTCTACACCTGCGCGTGGGCGGTAACGTCGGTTTAGTGCGGTTGACACAGGGGTCCGAATGCCAAGCTGGGTTTTGCAGTGTAGTCATTGCAAGTCCGAATTCACTCACTCGCTCATCGACGATATGAAGATGCTGAGTTATCT
>DASXBH010000423.1:0-6462 GCA_036491775.1 Candidatus Acidiferrum sp. | reverse complement strand
TAGATTCACAAGGCCGGAGCACCAAGCTCCGGCCTTCGTTTTTTGTGACCCTCACCCACCTGCGGGCAAGTCGATGACGCCAACCGCGGAGCATTGGAGCGCCTTCTCGTTACTGTGATAGAAAGACGGTATGCACACTCCCTGGTTCGGCGAGTTCATGGGCACCCTCGTGCTCATTTTGCTTGGCGACGGCGTAGTCGCCGCAGTTCTCCTGAAAAAATCCAAAGCAGAAAATTCCGGATGGATCGTCATCACCGCAGGTTGGGCCTTCGCCGTCATGTGTGGCATCTTCACCGCAGTAGCTTGTGGCAGCCCAGGCGCTCACTTGAATCCGGCCGTGACCTTGGGCGTGGCCGTTCGCAACCATGACTTCTCGCAATTCCTGCCCTTCGTGTCGGCCCAAATGCTCGGGGGCTTCGCAGGCGCGGCGCTCGTCTGGCTCCACTATTTTCCGCACTGGAAAGAAACACCCGATCAATCTGCCAAACTCGGAATCTTCTGTACCGCTCCCGCCATTCGCAACTATGCCTGGAATTTTGTCAGCGAAGTCATCGCTACCTTTATTCTCGTGTTTGTAGTCGGCGCCATCTTTTCAAAAAACATCGTCGCCAACGGTGCCGTAATGGGGCTTGGACCTTACCTTGTCGCTAGCCTTGTTTGGGGTATCGGACTTTCTCTCGGCGGCACTACCGGCTACGCCATCAATCCCGCTCGCGATCTAGCTCCTCGTCTCGCCCACGCCACTTTACCGATCGCCGGCAAAGGTCCATCTGACTGGAACTACTCGCCCATTCCCGTCCTTGGACCGCTGCTAGGCGGCGCGCTCGCCGGCCTGCTCGTACGCATACTCGATTTGTAAGGAGATTTTATGGCTGCCTATTTGGGCGCGCTCGATCAGGGCACCACCAGCACCCGCTTCATTGTATTCGACCGCGGCGGTCGCATCGTTTCCATCGCACAGGAAGAGCACGAGCAGATTTATCCTTCTCCCGGCTGGGTAGAACACGACCCGGAAGAAATTTGGCGGCGCACCCAAGACGTCATCCGCAGGGCCCTCGAACAGAAAATTCTGAAGCCCACCGATCTCGCGGCCATTGGCATTACCAATCAGCGCGAAACCACTATCCTCTGGAGCAGATATACTGGCCGGGCCATTTCCAACGCCATCGTCTGGCAAGACACTCGCGTCGAAGGTATGGTGGCCGATTTTTCAAGGACTGGCGGCCCCGATCGATTCCGTGCAAAAACCGGCCTGCCTCTTTCCACCTACTTCAGCGCTCTGAAAATTCGCTGGCTCCTCGAAAATGTCAAGGACGCCCGCAAGCAAGCCAATCAAGGCGAACTCCTCTTCGGCACCGTCGACACCTTTCTTCTCTGGCACCTCACTGGCGGCAACCATGGTGGCGTTCACCTCACCGACGTCACCAACGCCAGCCGCACCCAGCTCATGAATCTCGACACCCTTGATTGGGATTCCGAAATTCTTGCCGCTTTCGATATTCCTCGCGGCATCCTCCCCCGCATCGTTTCCAGCAGCGAACTCTACGGCGAAGCGAAACTTCCCTGCATCGCCGGCACAAAAATCGCTGGCGTCCTCGGCGATCAACAAGCTGCGCTCTTCGGTCAAACCTGTTTCCGGCCAGGCGAAGCCAAAAATACCTATGGCACCGGCTGCTTCATGCTCATGAATACCGGCGAGCGTGCCGTCCCATCAACTTCCGGCCTGCTCACCACCGTTGGCTACAAACTTGGAACGCAGCCTGCTATCTACGCACTCGAAGGCAGCGTCGCCATCACCGGCGCCCTTGTTCAGTGGTTGCGCGACAATCTCGGCCTGATCCAGAAAAGCAGCGACATCGAATCGTTGGCCCGCACCGCTCGCGACAATGGCGGCATTTACTTCGTTCCGGCCTTCAGCGGGCTTTACGCCCCCTATTGGCGCGCCGACGCACGCGGTGTTATCGCTGGCCTGACCCGCTTTGCCGGAAAAGGCCATCTCGCTCGCGCCGCACTCGAAGCTACCGCCTATCAAACCCGTGAAGTACTGGAAGCCATGGAGAAAGACTCTGAAATCCATCTATTTTCTCTACGCACCGATGGCGGTATGGTCGAAAACGAATTGCTGATGCAATTCCAGGCGGACATTCTGAATATTCCCGTCCAACGCCCCGTCATCCGGGAAACCACCGCCCTCGGCGCAGCCTACGCCGCAGGATTAGCGATCGGTTTCTATAGTGACTTCGACGATTTGCGCCAGAATTGGGCTGTGGACCGCACTTGGGAACCGGTAATGCCCGAAGCGCAGCGCGATGAACTTTTCCGCAAGTGGAAAAAAGCCGTTACCCGTACCTTCGATTGGATCGACTAATCGTAATGCCAAACCTTTTTCCTACAATTAGCCCACTCCCCACCCATTTTGTCGTAACTCACTTTTTGCGATACTTACCTTGGGAGCGATCATGACTCGAAAGGTTCGATGGGGAGTTCTTGGCGCGGCATCCATCGCCATTCGCCGTGTCATTCCGGCGATGCAGCAGGGCGAAGCTTCGGAAATTTGTGCGATTGCCTCACGTTCTCTCGAAAAAGCTCAGGCCACAGCGAAGCAACTAAATATTCCAAAGGCATACGGCTCGTATGAAGAACTGCTAGCCGATCCCGAAATCGACGCCATCTATAACCCTCTTCCCAATCATCTCCACGTCGAGTGGTCTATCCAGGCCGCTTTCCACCGCAAGCATGTTCTCTGTGAAAAACCTCTCAGCCGCAACGTCGCTGAAGCGCGCCGCTTGCTCGAAGCGCGCGACGATTACAAAGTTAAAATTGGCGAAGCCTTTATGGTTCGCACTCATCCGCAATGGATGCACGCCGAGCGGTTGGTTCGCAATGGACGCATTGGCAAATTGCGCTCGGCTCTCGGTTATTTCAGCTATTTCAACGTGGACCCCGCCAATACCCGCAACATTGCCGAGGACGCCGGCGGCGCCTTGATGGACATCGGTTGTTACCCCGTCAAAACCACTCGCTTCATGTTCGCGGAAGAACCCGAACGCGTCATCGCCTGCATGGAACACGATCCCAGCTTTAAAACGGATCGCCTCACCTCTGCCATCCTGCAATTTCCCAGTGGCCAGGCAATTTTCACTGCCTCAACGCAACTGGTCTACTACCAGCGCATGCAATTTCTCGGCACAGAAGGCCGCCTCGACATCGAAATTCCCTTCAACGCGCCTACCGACAAACCCACCCGCATTTTCATCGACAACGGCAAAGATCTCTACAATGGCGGCAGCCAGGTCACTGAGACCTTCCCCATCTGCAATCAATTCACGATTCAGGGTGATCTCTTTTCCAAAGCAATTCTCAACAACACCGAAGTGCCCAATTCCCTCGAGGATGCCATCTGCAACATGGCCGTCATCGAAGCTCTGTTCCGCTCTTCAATCTCCAATAAGTGGGAAGTGCCGGAACGCTTGCAGTCGGCGCCTGCGGCTCAAGTGGCCAAGAAGAAGTGCTAAAAAAAAGCGCCGCTAAACTCGCCGGCGCCCAAAATGCTTCAAACAGATTTTATGCGGCAGCAGGATGCCGCTTGCTCACACATTAATCGTAATATTCCTGCCCCAGGTGCGTAATCAGTTCCTCGCCTACCATCCAGCGCAATGTGTTCTTCAGCTTCATCAACTGGATGAACAAATCATGCTCCGGATAAAGTTGCGGTGCCGTCATCGGCGATTTGAAGTAGAAGCTCAGCCATTCCTGAATGCCGCGCAAACCAGCACGCTGCGATAAATCCAGAAACAGGACCAGGTCCAAAACAATCGGCGCCGCCAGAATCGAGTCTCGGCACAAAAAGTCCACCTTGATCTGCATCGGATAGCCCAGCCACCCGAAAATATCAATGTTGTCCCAGCCTTCTTTGTTGTCGCCTCGCGGCGGATAGTAATTGATTCTCACCTTGTGGTGAATCGTTTTGTACAACTCCGGATAAAGATGCGGTTGCAAAATAAATTCCAGCGCGCCCAACTTTGATTCTTCCTTGGTCTTGAACGATCCCGGATCCTCCAGCACTTCCCCGTCGCGATTACCCAAAATGTTTGTGGAGAACCAGCCATTCAATCCCAACATGCGCGCCTTAAACGCCGGTGCCAGCACCGTCTTGATCAATGTCTGTCCCGTCTTGAAGTCCTTACCTGCAATCGCCACTTTATTCTCAATTGCCAACTGCTCCAGAGCCGGCACATCCACTGTCAGGTTCGGCGCTCCATTTCCAAACGGAATGCCACTGGTGATCGCCGCCCACGCATATAACATCGATGGCGCAATCGCCGGATGATTGGCCTTCATCGCCGCTTCAAACTTCTCTGGCGTGCTATGAACGTCGTGCTGCTTCATAAATACTTCCGTCGACCCGCACCACAGCACCACCATCCGCGTGCACTTATGCTTCTTTTTGAAGTTCGCAATGTCCCGCTTCAATTGCAGCGCGATGTCATACTTGGTCTTGCCCTTCTTGACGTGCTTCCCGTCCAGCATCTTCACGTATTCACGGTCAAACGCCGCCGGCATCGGCTTGATCTTCGACAAAAATGTCTTAACCTGCGCCAGATGGTGCGGCTCCAACACTCCAGCTTTTGCCGCCGCATCGTACGAGCTCTCCGGGAAAATATCCCAGCCGCCAAACACCATATCTTCCAGCCTCGCCAGTTGCACCAGATCCTTAATCTTCGGCGAACGCCCTTCCGTACGCTTTCCCAAACGAATCGTGCCCATCTGCGTCAACGAACCCACAGGCTGCGCCTTCTTTTTGCGGAC
The DNA here is from genome assembly GCA_036491775.1 of Candidatus Acidiferrum sp. GTDB lineage: Bacteria > Acidobacteriota > Terriglobia > Acidiferrales > UBA7541 > Acidiferrum. The sequence goes on along the minus strand of DASXBH010000423.1, from coordinate 1,653 downwards.
CAATTCCACGCCCGCCATGAAGGTCGTTGCCACTGCGCCCATGCCCGGCAACAAAACGCCGAGCTTCCCCTTTGGCGCAGCAATACTTGTTGGCTTGTCCATGAATTCCCTCAGTTTTCTATTTTCATTTAGGTGGAACAACAGGGGTGCAGCTGTCTGGAGCGCGAGCTGTATCCCAAATAACTAATGATGATAGAAGCGCCAGCGATATGCAAACAAAAACAGGCTTTTAAAGAGGAGGAAAACGATTTCAGGCTTCGTCAGGCTCGGCTTGCAACTGACCTATTTCGCGCCTTTTACATCTCCCGACATTTCCAATTCCACGTACACCACCGGTTTTACCTTCAACATAAAATTACTGGGATCCTTGATTCCCCATTTCACGTAAGGCACTTCGAACTTGCTGCTGCCTTTCCAGTGCTCCCCCGTTATCTCGGCGTGAACCGGCGCGTCCATATCGTGATCAGCCCCGTGCAGCGTAAATGTTCCGTGCAGCTTTACGTCAGATACGCCGGTCGGCTGGACTTTTCCCTCCACCGACGACGGTCGAAACACCGCATCGGGATATTTCGCCGTCTCCAAAATTTCTTTGTGCATCCGCGCATCACGCGAACCGTTGCCGCTTTCTCCACTCGTTGCCAACACCACAATCTCGCCGCCCGCCTTACCTGTTTCCGGACTGAAATGCACCATGCCACTCTTCAGATTAAAAGTCCCGTGCACCGTATGCAGCGTGCTATCTACGTTCCAGTGCACCTTGGATTGTGCCGGGTCGACCGTCAACACTACCTCCGACGTTGCCGTCGCTGCAGCTTGCGGTATTCGCGGAGGCGCGGCAGCGGCCGAAAGGAATACTGCAATTCCAACAACGGAGAGCCCCGCCGAGCGCAGCGACTTCATCCCGGAAAATCTCATAGCCTTCCTTCTTCTCCTCAGACTGCCAACAGCCTCCAACCTATGCTAGCCCCTGTGAACAAAAGTTCCTTCGCACTGACATGCCCGAGATGCGTCGCGACTAATCCTGCAAACAATTCCGGTTTTCCATCCAAAGCCTGGATGACGCGCCTGCGTATCTTCGGATTCCGCCCGAGCCACAGCATCAAACCCCCCATCAACATCGGCCGCTTCACAATCTGCCGGTGCGCTTGTTCATAGCCAGGCAAATCTTCCTGCTTCAGCGCAGCAGCCAGCGCAAACGCCTGCTGAAACGCCAGGCGCAGCCCTTCCCCAGTGATCGCATCGACACCGCCCGATGCATCGCCTACCAGCGCCACGTTGCCGCGCTGCACGTGACGCAGCGTCCGCATCATTGTCAGCGCCCCGCGCTCTCTACTACTTAACTCCGCTGCCGCTAATTTATTCCCCAGCGCGGGTATTTCCTCCATCGCTCGATCAAACGCCGCATATTCAGGGCTTTCCGCGATCATAACCACGCAAACTTCCTTATCTCCTATCGGCGTCACATACGCCTGCGCCGTAGCTCCCCAGTGAATCTCCATATATTCCGACCAAGGCCGCACCCGATAATGCCGCCGCGTTGCGTAACGCTGTTTACACCGGGCCGTTTGGTCCAGGCCTGCCCAACGACGCACCCGCGACCCTTGCCCGTCCGTCCCAACAATCCATCTCGCTCTGATCCGCCTGCTGGAAAGT
>DASXBH010000422.1:0-5682 GCA_036491775.1 Candidatus Acidiferrum sp. | reverse complement strand
CTTGCGCCGTGCAAGGACATAACCATGGGTCCATCCCCTATATTGCCGCTCTGCAGGTGGAATTAAGAATTCTAGACCGATTCCGGTCGTTCCGGCAAGAACACCGAAAACACTGTCCATGAACGTCCTGGTTCCACACTGGTCCGTACTCGCAAGCTGCCATGATGCTTTTCTACCAACTGTAATGTCAGCCACAGCCCTAGTCCCGTCCCAACATCCTTCTTCGTCGTGTAAAACGGTTCAAAAATCTTCGTCCGATTTTCCGGCGCAATCCCCGTCCCGTTGTCCAAAAACGTAATTCGAACCCCGGCTCGATTCGACCCATCTCTCAGTGTCACCCGTGACGCGCGTATCACCAGGGTACCCTCTGCAGCGAGAGCCTCGATTGCATTCGCCACCAGGTTCGCAAAAATTTGCCGAATCTCGCCAGGAAATCCCACAATCCTTATCCCGTTCCCGTAATCCGGCCTCACCGAAACTCTCTTGAACTGAATCTTTCTCCAATACAGCGCAATCACCTCTCCTAATAGTTCAGAAATATCCACTTCCTTGGTAGAACTGCTGTCTCGATAAAACCCCAACGTGTTCCTGGTGATCTGCGCAATTCGTTCCAACTCTTGATCCGCTAGCTCCAGATACTTCCGCGCATTCTGCGGCTGTTTCCTGGCCAGATATACCAGGTTGATTACCGCTTCCAGCGGATTATTAATCTCGTGCGCGATGCTCGCAGCAAGTCGTCCCGTAGCCGCTAACTTTTCAGTCTGCCGCAGCGCCTCCTCCGCCCTGCGTCGCTCCGTAATGTCGGTATTTGTCCCGAACCAACGCGCCACGTTTCCCTTGTGATCGCGCACCGGGTTGGCTAGTGTCAGAAAGTCGCGATACGTGCCATCCGCTCCCCGCAACGGAAAAATCATGTCGAACGGCTCGCCTGTCTCAATCGCCCGCCTCCATTTCTCGATCACCGCTCCCAGCTTCTTTGGATCGTGCACCGACCTCCAACCCCAACCCAGCATTTGCTGCGGAGTTGTACCTGTGTATTCATACCAGCGGCGGTTATACCAGAACAGTTTGCCGTTTGCGTCGCCCATCCAGGCCAGTTGCGGAATCGAATCGGCCAGTGATCGAAACTGCCGCTCACTCTCCTGCAATGCCGAATCCCGCTTCTGGATCTCGATCAGCATTTCGTTGAACGCGTTCACCAGCACCGCTACTTCATCGTGATCTCCGGTGGCCGGTACCCGCACACGGTAATCTTTTTCCCGCGACACAAATCGCGCCGTCTCCGCTAGCCTCAAGATTGGCTTCGAAACCACTCGCTGCGAGATTCGCGACAATGCCAGCGCCGCCACCAGTGAGGCTCCCACAATCACCAGCAAAATCAGCCCGTAACTTTTGAACCGGTCGTAAAGCGCCTGCAAGTCCGAACGGATGTACACCATGCCCGCCGGCTTGCCTTGGAACATGATTGTCTGCACCAGTGAGAATTGGCCGTTCTCAAACCAGTGCCGCTCCTGCTCACCCGCTTGCAGAATCGGCAGCGGAAGCGGCACCCGAGACTTGGGATCTCTCCAGTACCCGGCAAAAAACCTTCCATCAATCGTATAAATCGCCGCGTACACAATGTGCTTGGAGGCCCGTAACGCCGATAGTGTTTTCTCCGCCGCGGCCGGATCGTTAAAAATCAGGGGAGAGACCGAATTCGCGCCAATAATCTGTGCCTCGATCGTGCGGTTCGTCGTCATGTTTGCCCTGAACGTGAAAATCTCATACATGAAAAACGAAATCGCCGCCAGCAGCAACGCTCCGCCGCTCACCAGCATGTTCATCGCGGTGAGTTTCCCTGACAGCGAATCGCGCAACTTGCTCATGGCTTTACATCCCCGCCGGGCCCCGTTCGCCGGACTTCCGTCGCTACCTTCAACAACTGCGAACTCAGCGTCAGACCGGCCTTCTCCGCAGCCGTTAGATTCACTTCGAACCGCACTTTGTTATCCTGCAATACAAACTGAATCATTCCACCATTACTCACGAAACTCGGCATGTCGCTTACCGTCAGCACTGGCGACCCTTCCAGCAAAGATAGAATCTCCTTGGCCCGCGAAAATTCCGAAGCGCTGATGAACACGATTCGGCAACTCTTCGCATCCCTATAATTCGCGATTCTTTTTGCCATCAGCTTATGGCTATCGATTTTTTCGTTCGCCAGCGTTGTATCCAGGATGGCTTCAAACGGGTCGCGCCCCAAAATACAAATTGTGAATGGGTCGTCTTTTGCCCCGCTCGCCGGCCACTGCACAAATCGTCCGAAATTGTACAAATACACGGCCTTCACTTGGTATTCTTCCGGCTTGGCTTGCTGTCCGCCAAATGAAGACGTCACTCCACTCAACACCACGAATAGCAACGCAACGCACACGCCAATGGGCCGCAGCCAAACTCGCAGCGTTCGGTCTGACCATTTAAGTGGAGTAAATTCGCCGTCGCGCGTCACGGGTTAGTTTTCCTTGCTCCGCCACACTAGCTTCCCGTATACGCTTCTTTTGATCGCAACGTTTGGACCCGGATCACTGGGAAACTCCACGTGATACGGCTGAAACAGATTTTCTCCCACCACCGACAATTCCCAGTAGCGTCCTACCGTCCACGCCAGCCGCGCGTTGGCCGTCGAATACGCCGGCACATTCAATGCCTTCAGCACGCTGACGTACCGATAGTCGAAATCAAATGTGAACCGCTTCGGCAAATCGAAAGACGATTGCAACATCACTTCGTTCTGCGGGCTAGATCCCGCAACATGCGCTGCCGTTCCCACGTCCAGTGATCCCGGGCTCTTCTCGATCACCATGTGCAGGAAAGAATATGATCCCCGCAGCCTCCAGAAGCTCGCCGGTCTCCACTCTGGCGCGATCTCCCCACCCATCGTCGAACCTTGCAGTCCATTCCCGAACTCTGCGGGTAACAACAAGTGTGTCGGCGGTGGCGTGTTCTCCACAAAGGTCGCGCCGATAATATCCTCGCTAAACAAGTCATAGTATTGGTTGTAGAATCCAGCCAGGTCGACGTACAGATTGCGTCCGATCAATCTCCGGTAACCCAGCTCATATCCGTTCAGCTTCTCCGATTGAAAGTTGCGATTCGCATTGAAGCGCGCAAAAAAAGGCACTCCGTTGGTTATCCCGATGAGCCCGGTCAAGAAAAAGTCACGCTCTCCATCCGATGGAGTGCGCACCGCATGCGTTACCGCTAACCAATATGTTTCATGGTCGCTTGGCGTCCACAACAGTCGTCCGCTCGGTTCCAATTCCACTCCCGTGTAATTGGTGTGAACAAGTTTCGTTCCCAATTCAACCGTCAGCCGGTCCGGCACGAGAGAAATGTTGTCTTGCACAAACGCTGTATAAAGCTGGTCCGTTCGCGTATTCGGATCAAAATACAAACCGCTCACAATTGTTGGCTCGTGCCCGTGGCTCGCCCGCGCCCCCAAGCCCCACGAAAAATGATTTCGCGATCCGGCATACGCTCGTTGCAAATAATCGATGTCAAACGTGTTTCGCAGGTCCGCGAAACTCGGCTCATGCCGGTTCGCCGAATCGTAATAAGCCTGAACCTGGATGTCCTCGCCTTCATGAAACGTCCGGGTCCACCGTCCCATGATGTTGCCGCCAGACAAATACGCATTTCCCGTCACGATCTGCTGGTACGGTGGCGCATAAGTAGTAGCCGTTACGCTTTCCCCGGCCCTCTCGCTATATAAATCGCCTTGAAACGTAAATGAATCTCGTTGATCTTTCACCCAATCCGTCCGAAATCCTCCTTGCACCGCCGCCCAGCGATCGTAGTTGTCTCCATCCGGGTGATATTCCGCGCTTCGATTAAATGCCTTCGCGTACACTCGATACGTAAGCCCCTTCGTATTCCCGCCGCCATACCGCGCACTCAGAAATCCCTGCTCAACGTTTCCTCCGCCCAGGGACACAAGTTCCCCCTGCGTGTCCTTGCTGCTTTTCGTGATGATGTTGATTACCCCGTTCACCGCATTCGGGCCCCACACCGTTCCGCCCGGCCCGCGAATCACCTCGATCCGGTCGATGTCTTCCATCACCGTGTCTTGCACTTCCCAATACGTTCCCGCAATCAGCGTGGTGTACACGCTTCGCCCGTCCATCAGCACCAGCACGTCGCGATTCAACCTGCTCCCAAATCCACGTATGCCAATGGACCATTTATCCGCGCTGATGCGCGCCACTTCTACCCCTGGCGCCAGGCGCAACGCTTCCGGAATCGTCGTAGCTCCAGAACGTCGAATGTCTTCTTGGGTAATCACATAAACCGCCGCAGGTGTCTTCCACAGTTCCACCGGAGCTTTCGCCTGCGTAGTCACTTCGATATCGCCCAGTTGTTCCAGGCTTAGTTGCTTTAACTGATTTTCAGAAGCTTGGTTGGTTTGACTGGTTTGATTGGTCTGTGAAAGTGTCGTCGCCCCGAGTGCGCCCAGCAGTGCCATCAAGGCATACACTTTCCCCAAGCGAATCGTTATGAGGCCAGGTCGCATCTAGGTTCTCCGTCGAAATCCAGAATGCGGGCCGAGCGCGCACGCACTTACCTGCGTAAAAAGCCACGCCGCTGCCCAAACAGCAACGATTGCGATTTACTGCGACTGCAAAATTAAACGACTCGTCGTTCTAGTAATGTACTGATGGATTCCAAAAGCTGTTCGGCCCGGTGACTCCCTTTTACCAACCATTGGTCCACTAGCCCCGCCGCTTCTCCCGGTAAATCCGACATTCCCGATAGCACAATAATCGGCACGGCGGGGTTGATGCGCTTCAACTCCGACGCCACCGTCGTTCCTTTCATCCCCGACATCCAGTAATCGAGAATCACCGCGTCCACTTTCTCCCGCTGGAAAAGCTCGATACCCTCCAACCCCGATCGCGCTTCCAGCACTCGATGTCCCGCCGATTCCAACAACAATCGCCGCGGCATCAATCCTGTCGCTTCGTCATCAATGCACAATATTGTCGCGACATCTCGTGTCTTCTCTTCCAGGTTTTCCGCCGTTTCCTCGTCCGCCAGATTCCCTTCGTCATCCAACTTCCCGCCGAACGGTGCTCCCGCCGGCGTGACGATCGGCAGCACCGTCACGATACGTGTCCCTTCCTTACCAGAATGCACTTCCAGTCGTCCTCCAAATTGCCGGACTCTTTCCCGCATCCCTCGAAGTCCCACCCCGGAACTCTGTCCGGAAACTATCGTCGAGTGCACCTCCGCAGGAATTCCGCGACCCTCATCTTGCACTTCCAAACAGATCTGCCGCGACGTACGCGTCACGCTCACCCGTGCCGTCGCGCTACCCGAATGGCGATGCACATTCGTCAAACTTTCCTGCACGATTCGGAATAGCGCCAGCGCCAAGTCTCGCGGCAAGTTTTCGCTGAAATCTGGCTCCAATTCCAAGGCAACTTGAATTTTGCTGCGTTCCGAAAATCCATCCACGTACCAGCGCAACGCAGAGTCCAGACCCACTTCATCCAGTAGTGGCGGGTGCAGCAAATGCGACATCGTTCGAATCTCTTGCGATGCTTGCTCGATTAAACTCGCATTCTCGTCCATCGACTGCGCCGCTTCCGGACTCAACCGTCTCTTCTCGCGATTCAGCTTCGACAAATTCATCTTCAGCGC
>DASXBH010000421.1:0-4644 GCA_036491775.1 Candidatus Acidiferrum sp. | reverse complement strand
ACGGGGTGGATTTTTGTCGTCGTTTTCGGTTCCCGGAGCTGGAATCTTCACCAGCCTCGATCCATATTGCGAAGGAGCGCAGGTGGTCAGCGGCGAGGAAAGAGTCGGGAACTGACTTCCGCAGAACAATCCGGCCTGGATCTGCTGGTCGGCGCTGAGGCCTGTCAAGTCCACAGGAGTAGTGGTGTCGGTTGCAAATGGCACCGCACCGGCCACTAGTCCGCTGTCGTAACGCCAATTGAAGCCGACCCAGGGTCCGCGTTTTCCTATCTGATATTGCAGGTGGGTTGTCTGGTTGAATTTTTCGTCGTGGTCAATGCGGAAGACGCCTGTCGGCGCAGAAGGAGTGGCGCCAGCTCCGCTGACTTGGGGGGTAAAGTAGCGCGCCGCTACGCTGGAGAAGACCATGAGTGCCGAAAATCCATGAAAATTCGGCACGCTTACACGCCCAGCAAATCCAGGAATCTTCGATCTGTCCCATGCCACAGGAAACGTAATGGGAGTGGCCCCTAGAATGCTGAAGTCATAAGCGTTATGCGTGTACTTCCAGATGTACTCCCCGGAGAAAACCAGGTACTTGCCGAAGGCCTGCTCTAGTCCGGCGTGAAATTCGTTGCGCCAACCCGGAGTAAGTGGCGTAGGGTTTGTGGCTGAACATCCGAGGAGAGGATTCAAGACTGCATTGTTACAGCCCACACTGGAGAGAACTAAGTTCTCATTGAATGGAGTTTCCAGCACTCTCGCGTAGGAAACGCGAAGCACTGTATTGGTCCGCTTAACGTTGTACGCAATGCCAAGGCGAGGCTCCGCTTCTTTGTGTGTCACCAAGCCATTGTAGAAATCGCCGCGCAAGCCCAAATTCAGGGACCAATTCCCCTTAGTGATGATGTCGCGAACATAGAGCGCCAGTTCTTTTACATCAGTATGGCCGTGGAAACTGAAGAGACCAGCCGCCGTAGTGGGGCACCCATCCGCCCCCGATGGACTTGGCCGGGTCAAGTCATAGCAACCGAGCAGTGGATTAAAGGCGGAGATGTTGGGATTGATGACTCCATCGTTGGGCTGCAGACCGAGCCCAGGGCATTGCGATGGATCATTGGGGTTCGAGGGGCTGCCTCCGTTCCAATAGGGATTACCGCTGGCGTTCAGGCATGGGGCATTAAACGTCGGATCAACAATGCCTAGACTGTCATTTTCATTCAGGAATGTCTGTTGGTAAACCGCCCCTGCTTTGATGTTGTGAATGCCTTTCACGTAAGAAAGCTCTGGACGAATTCCGGCATTTGTCAAAGTGCGGTTCTGCCCAACGGTTTGAGACTGCAGGTCGGGAGCTAAATCGGCAAACGGATTTGCGCTGGGGTAGTAGTTGTATTGGTCATGGCGTACAAAAGCGCCTAGGGTGAACACGGTGGTGTTGCTGATGAGTCGCGTCCACGACGGGGCAATGTTGAAGGTTTTGATCTGCGAACGTTGGTCCGTAGGCCCGACCAGCAACCCATTTGGACCCAACCCTCCGTTGTCCACGAGTGCCCCATTCCACGCGGAGGCGGTTTGAGCATCGAATGAATTCGGGTTCTGAAACCAGGAACGGGTGACTTCGACATTCAGGTGAATTGAGTCTGCCGTCGAGAATTGATAGTCCACGCGGTCAAACAAGTTCTCCTGGTTGCCTTTGGCGTGCATAACGGTGAACTCGGGAGGATCCAGGAAGCGGCCTGTGTTCAAACCACTGAGCGAGATGAAGTTTCCCCACTTGGCTCCTCCATAACCGAGATTAACGTCACCGGTAGCAGTTCCAAAGCTGCCGTACGACGCAGTGATGCTACCGTGGGGAGTCGTCATCCCCTGACCGGATCGAGTCGTCACATTGATTACCATGCTGGTCTTGTCACCGTATTCGGCCGGCGGCGCGCCGGTAATGACCTCAAGAGATTGGACCGCGTCGAGAGGAAGTTGGTTAGAAAACGTCTTGCTGAACTGGTCGGTGATCGGCTGATTGTCTACAGAGAATGAGTTCTCCGCATGATCGCCAAGCCCATGAAACATCCCATTTGAGTCGGCTGCATTTCCGGGGGCCGCCAGCGTGATCAGCGAACTGATGGAGGAAGACTGGCTCTCTAGCGGAAGTTTGTCGAACAGGCTCTTGTCGACGTCGGTGTGGAATGTGGGGTCGTTTTCGAGTAGGTCTTCGGCTGTGCTCTCCACATTCACCACTTCTGAACTCTGCACTTTTAAACTTATGTTCAGGCTCACAGGAACTACCGAACGCACTTCAACATCTTGCGAAAAAGACCCAAATCCTTGGGCCGTGACCTTTAGATGGTAGGGATTGAAAGGAACGTTCGGGACCGTGAATCTTCCCGACCCATCGGTTGTCGTCGTGCGTTCGAATTGGCTGACCGGGTTCCGAACGTCGACGGTTGCATTGGGGACGACGGCACCCGTGGGGTCCAAGACTGTACCAGTGACTGATGTTGAGTTACCTGCAGACTGAGCAGAAGCACCAAGACTCATTGCTGCGTAGAAGACGACTATAAAAGCCGCACGAAGCGACTTATTGTAAGAAGCCAGCATGATTCCTCCCAAGGAAGATGAGGTTCGAGAACGAATTCAATTGGAATGAAATAACTGTTCTTGAGCCTAGACTTCGGGAGGCGGACGCACGGTGAGGGCGAACGGTATGAGCCGCTGCTTGGCAGAGACTGGGTCGGCAACTAAGACAAGCTGGACGGGAGTAAAAGCAGTATCTGGAAGTGTCGGGACAGCGACTGGGGACGCAGAATGGGCGGCGACGCAGACCGTACACGTCGCCGAGTCATCCAAACTCGAGTGGCTGTGGGTAGCAAAGGCAATCAGTGACCACAACGTCAGCGCCAAACACAGCCATGCTACGCGCTTTGACGTTGTCCGCATGTACACTCTCCCCACGGGTAGGTCTTCTAAATCTACACTGAAATCTGAATTTGGAGCAAGGAGAGTACCTCAGCGGGTAATCTCTACCGCACCGGACTGGTTGTCTGAAAGTGTCGCAGAGGCAGAATCGTTATTTATTATTTTTCGGCATTGGACATGGCCCAAGCGAAGAGTGCGGCGCTTCCTTTGTTGAGAAATCCATTGGCTCCTCCTAGCGAGCCTTGCGCAGATCGGACACCACGAGCCTCGCTTCACCTTTCCGGCGTGGCATTCCAAATGTGTCCGGCTGAACACTGCCATGCAAGCCGTGTTCGTTCATTCACATCCTGGCACGACAAACATCTTCCACCTCTGCTCGTTGCAATATCCTGAAGTTCCGAGAACCTCAATCGTTGACGGCGCAGACGGGACACCAAGTCCCTTGGATGACAGAGGCAGGAATCGCTTGCCAACTATGTCCCAGCCCACACACCCAAGTCAGCTTACTCTAAGAAATTACGCCGGGCGCAATCAATGCCAATCTCCGTGTCTTGCGCCGCGTCCTTCGCCTTGCCGCCGATTGGGGCGTTATCGAGGTTGCACCCAAGATTCAATTGCTCACGGGCGAAGCGCGGCGCGAGCGCGTCATCACGCTCAAGGGGAAACCGCGTACCTCGAAAAGTGCTCGGATTTTCTCAAAGAGGTTTTTACGGTGCTCATCGACAGCGGATGCAGACCCGATGAATTGCACCGAATGCAGTGGCAGGAAATTCTTGGCCCGCTGCCGGAAAGCGCCACGGCACCCTTCTTGTTGTGAAAGGCAAGTCACAGGCAGCCCGCCGCCGCATTCCCATGACGCCCCGCGTACACGCCACGCTCGCGGCCCGATGGGAAACGCAGCAAACCCGCAATCGGTTGGGTGTGGCCCGCTCCAACGAAATCCGGGCACATCAATCACAGCACCACGAAAAAACAGCACAAGGCAGCCCTCACCGATTCCAAGGTTGAGCCGTTCGTGCTGTACAGCCTCCGGCACACTTTCCTCACCCGCCTCGGCGCGAGTGGTTGCGACGTTTGGACGCTCATGCGGCTTGCGGGCCATAGCTCAATTCAAATGAGCATGAGGTACGTGCACCCGCACGCGGACACGATTGACCGGGCTTTCGCCGCTTTGACGGGCAAGCCCGCAAAAACCATAGCAATTGCAGGTAGGCACAAAAATGGGCACAATCGCAAATTGGGTGACCGGAGGGTTGAGAGGAAAATCACGCGGAAGGGGCGTGAATACAGGGGATACTTGGTGAGCGCGGCAGGACTCGAACCTGCGACCCATGCCTTAAAAGGGCATTGCTCTACCAACTGAGCTACGCGCCCTCACCGTAAACAACTCTAACATTACAAATAACTTACTGTAAAACCGCCAACAGTCCTTGTTCGCCCTCTTCGAACCGGTTGGGCTGCGGGTCGAAAGGGGATTTCGGCGGCCTCGTTGCAACATCAATCGCTTTCCGGCCGTCGTTGATCGAGCATTCGGGCTCTTGACTTGCGGGTCGTGTACCCGAAGGTCAGTTTCCGCCGTCGAAAGATTGGATTCTTCTACGAAGAGCGCATTGCGCGAACCAACAAGCAAGTGATGTTGTCGTCGCTTCCACCACTCTTTGCCGCTTCAATCAGATCGGTACAGGCCTGCTCTAATGATTCCTGATTAATGGCTTCGGCCATCTTCTCGTCTTTCACGTGTCGAGACAATCC
>DASXBH010000420.1:0-4080 GCA_036491775.1 Candidatus Acidiferrum sp. | reverse complement strand
TTTTATCTGGAGACCTTTGGGTGCCAGATGAATGACCACGATTCGGAGAAGGTGGCGGGAGTGTTGCTGGCGCGAGGGTATGCGCAGGTGGAACGGCCCGAAGATGCGGGCGTGATTTTGTATAACACCTGTTCGATACGGGAGAAGGCGGCACAGAAAGTTTTTTCGCGACTGGGCGAGTACAAGCTGACGAAAAAAGAAGGGCAAGTGATTGGCGTGCTGGGATGCCTGGCACAGCAGGAAGGCGAAGAGATTTTTGAGCGGGCGCCGTGGGTAAGTTTGGTGTGCGGGTCGGCGAGTTACCGGAAATTGCCAGAGATGATTGCGGAATTGGAAGCGGGCAACCGGCGCGTTACGGGACTGGATAACGATACGGACGAGACGTTTGAGACGCCGGTGACGCGACGGGACAATCCGTGGCGGGCGTACATCACAATAATTGAAGGATGCGACAAGGCGTGCTCGTATTGTGTGGTGCCGTTCACGCGAGGACCGGAGCGCAGCCGGGTGAGCGCGTCGGTGCTGGAAGAAGTGCGGCAACTGGCGGAGCTGGGGTACACCGAGGTGCAGTTGCTGGGGCAGACGGTGAATTCGTACGCGGACCCGAGTTCGCGGAAGATGAGGTTTTCGGATTTGCTGGTGGCCACGGCGGAGACGGCAGGAATTCGCCGGGTGCGGTTCACGACATCGCATCCGAGCGACTTTGGTGCGGACATTGTGGAAGCCATAGAGAGCTATCCGGCGATTTGTAATCATGTGCATCTGCCGGTGCAAAGCGGATCGACGGAACTGTTGGCGAAAATGGCGCGGACATACACTCGTGAAGAATATCTAGCGAAAATCGGGATGTTGCAGGGAGCGAAACGGGAGATTAGCATCACGACGGACATTATCGTGGGCTTTCCGGGCGAGACGGAAAAGGATTTTGAAGAGACGCTAACGCTGCTGGATGAGGCGCAATATGACGCGGTGTTTGCGTTTAAGTATTCGCCGCGACCGAATACGCCGTCGTTGACGATGGAGGATGCGATTCCGGAGGAAGAAAAGTCGCGAAGGTTGGGAGTGTTGCTGGCAAGACAACGGGAAATTCAGATTGCGCGGAACGCGAAACTGGTCGGACGGACGTTTGAGGTAATGGTGGAGGGACGATCGCGGCGGGAGAACCAGTTTATGGGGCATACGTCGTGTAATCGGATACTGAATTTCACTTCACCGGAACAGGAAGTTCTGGGACACTACAGGCAGATTCGGGTGACGAGTTCGAGTCCGAATAGTCTGGCGGGAGAGGCGGAAGGAAAGAGAGCGTAACGCAGAGGGCGGAGTGAGAGTTGTGACGGTTGGGCAAGGTTAGGTTGGAAAAAGAGTTGCTGGAAGCAAATTGAAGTTGGGAAAAAGGGTTCTTTGGAGTTGGAGCAGCCCACACGGAAGTTGGAAGCAGGAGGACGCGATGGAAGTGGAAATGAAGATACGCGGCCTGATGATGGACCCGGTAACGCAGATGCCGATTGTGGTGCTGAAAGATGTGCAAGGGCAGGCGATCCTGCCGATATGGGTGGGGGCGTACGAGGCGAATGCGATTGCGCTGGAGATTGAGAAGGTATCGACGCCGCGGCCGATGACCCACGATTTATTGAAGAATGTGTTTTTGGGATTGGATGTGCAGGTGCAGAAGATCGTGGTGAATGACCTGCGGGACGATACGTTTTACGCGTTGATCTGGGTGGAGCGGGATGGAGAGTTGATGAGTATCGATTCGCGGCCGAGCGATGCGTTGGCGCTGGCGTTACGAATGGATTGCCCGATTTTTGTGGACGAGCAAGTGTTAAAAAATTCGAAGGTGTCGACGGCGTTGGCGGAGCGGAGTACGAATGAACAGTTGCGGAATTATCTGGAGGGGTTGAGCGACGAGGACCTGGGGAGATATAAGATGTGATGAGAGGATATCAGATATCTGATATCGGATAATCAGGGAACGAGTTTTTTGGCGGCGCGACGTAGTTTGGTCGGGCCGTTTTTGTTTTTGAGGAGAGAGGAAGAAAGAATTTAACACCCTTCGAAGAATTCGGGGCAAGCAGAGGGCACGGAGGCCGGAGCACGGAGTTCACGGAGAATTTGGGAGGTTACGCATTGGGTGGTCACCCAAAGAGAAAGCGGAGGATAGGAGGTGTTTGGTGCGGCGGTGCCAGAAGTAGAGGAGGAGCAGGCCGATGATGATCAGGGAGATGCTTAGGCCGACCCAGAGTCCCAGGGCGCCCCAGTGGAGTTTGAAACAGAGGTAGGCGCCTAGCGGGACGCCCATCAGCCAGTAGCCGCAGAAGTGGCAGAGCATGGGAGTGCGCGTGTCGCCGGAACCACGCATCGCTCCAGTGGCGACGGTTTGGATACCATCGAAGAGTTGGAAGGCGGCGCCAGCGATGAGCAGAGTGCTGGCGCTACGGATGACGACTTCATCGTAGGTGTAGATGTGGGCGATGGTGCGCTGGAATGCCAGGAGAACGAAGCTCATCACGGACATGAACGTGGCGCCGAGCAGGATGGCGGTGTTGCCCGCGTCGCGCGCGCCTGCAGGATCGCGACGGCCGATGGCCTGTCCTACACGGACGGCGGCGGCTGAGGAGATGCCAAGGGGAACCATGTAGGTGAAAGCGACGGTGTTGAGGGCGATCTGGTGGCCGGCGAGCGGAACGGCGCCGAGTCGCGCGATGAGCGAAGCGACCATGGCGAAAACGGTGACTTCGGCGGTGAGTTGAAGAGCGGCAGGAAGGCCGAGCGAGATGAGCCGACGAATGCGCTGAAGGTCCGGCTGGACGGGAGTCTTGAGCAATTCGGTGCGGTGGCGGTGGTCGTACCAGAGTAGATAGGCGGCGAGAAAAGCGGTGAGGTAGGTGCGCGAGATGGCGGTGGCGATGCCGGAACCGGTGACGCCGAGCGCAGGAAATCCAAGTTTGCCGAAGATGAAGGCGTAATTGCCGGCGAGGTTTATCAGATTGGCGGAGACCAGGGCGAAGGCGATGGGGCGGACGATGTTCATGCCCTGCAACGTGCGGCGGAGAGCGAAGTAAAGGATCAGCGGAAGAAGGCCGATGGCGAGCGTGTGCATGTAGGGGAGAGCGAGGACGGCGACTTCGCGCTGCACGCCCATTTGTTCGAAGTAATACGGAATGATCCAGATAGGAATGGCGAGGATAGGAGCGACGGCGAAGCTGAGATAGATGCCGTTGACGAGGGAGCGGTGGCAATCTTCGCGATGCCCAGCGCCAAAAGCTTGGGAGACGAGAGTGTCGAGGCCGATGAGTAAACCTTCGGCGAAGAAGACAAAAACCAGGTAGAGACTGGAGGCGATGCTGACGGCGGCAATAGAGGCAGCGCTGTTGGGAAGGCGGCCAACCATCATGGTGTCGACAATCACCATGCTCATCCAGCCGATTTCGGCGAGAACAAGAGGGAGCGCGAGACGGAGTGTGGGGCGAAGCTCGGTTCGAAGGGTGGAAAGGGAGAGCATCGGCTGAGCAAGGAAGATATCAGATATCTGCTATCGGATATCAGGAGCCAGGCATCGATCACCAAGTGGTCGCGGGTAATAACTGATAGGACGGGGTGGGAAGTAAGTTCCATTGACGGAGGCGGTTAGGGAACTTAGGGTGAGAGGGAACGAGAACTGTGTGTGCCTTGAAGAGGGAAATTAGGGCGGCTCGCTGCGAATTGTTGCGGGCTGAAACACAACGAGGGCTACTGTGGGAATGGTGAATGAATCGGAATTCGTGACGAAGATGAAGCATTTGCGGGCAGGGACGCGGCTGAATTCGCGGGTGCCAGTGGGCGTGGCGTGGAGCGAAAATGGAGCGCTGCGGAAGGCGCACGGGTATACGGTGGATATCAGCCCGAAGGGATGCATGGTGGTGGTGGAGCAAGGATTTGCGGTGGGACAGAAGATGCAGCTGACGAATCTGGTGAATGGGCGGTCGACGGAAGCGACGCTGGTGTGGCGCGGGCATGAGGGACGAACGGGATGGGAATTGGGATTAGAATTAATTGGGGCGGAGACGGAGTTTTGGGAAGTGGAGTTTTGAGGAAGAGATA
>DASXBH010000419.1:0-5975 GCA_036491775.1 Candidatus Acidiferrum sp. | reverse complement strand
GTCGAAGCTTTGGCATAGCTCAGAACGCGGGTCACCGTTACGGGTGCTACCGCTTCCGCCTGCGCCTTTTCCAGGTCACGCTTGGTCTCCGCTTCCTTCTTCAGCGTGTCCCGCGTAGCGACGCGCAGCACGTTGCCGTTTAGCTGCTTATCCAATCCGTTGTTCTGCAGTACGATGTCCAATGCCTGGTCCCAAGGCACTTCATCCAGCACGATCGTCAGCGTTCCCTTTACGTTCGGGTCCAACACCACGTTCAGTCCGCTGATTTCATGAATCAACCGGAAAAAGTCCTTCAGGTCCACATCCTTCAAGTTCACCGAAATCGGCTCGCCCGTATATTGTCCGTTTCCTGCCGTTACCACTGGGGGCGACATGGTCTGCGAAGTGGCCAGCGTTGAAGCTGCGCTGCTCGCCTGCTGCACCGCCTGTTGAGCTGCCGCCTGCTGTGCCGGACGTACCGGTTCTTCCTTCATCGAGGCCAACACCGTCGTAGGCTGCGTCAATTCCTTTGGCAATGGGAAACGAGGAGCCGTCAGGTTCGCCGCTTTGCTGGAACGCGCACTGGTCACCGGCGCATTCACTGTGTACGGAATTTCCTTGGGCGTCTTTTCCGTCGACAGCGTCGTCACTGGCTGAATCGCTGTTCCTTCCGCCGGTGTCTTCTCCGATTGCACGTACACCACAATCGTGTCGCCTTCATGGGCGATCTGATAGGGCGCCGTGGAGGTCAGGTCGATCACCACGCGCGCTACGTCCGGACGAAATTGTCCAACCCGTACGCCACGCACCGGTGCCGACACGCCAGGTATCGTCGTCTTCTGCAATCCCAATCTCGCCCCGGCAAAATCCAGCACCAACCGCTCTGGGTTCTGCATCCGTGCTGCATGCACGTCGAGCCGTCCCGCTCCTTCCACGCGAATCGCTGCGCGCTGCGGTTCTTGCGTGATCGCCACGCTCGATATCACCGCTGCATTTACGCTTGCGCCTGCGGATTCCTGCCCACGGACTATTGCCGGGCTACCGCCCAACATCAGTCCCGCTACTATCAGGCAGCCACACCGTAAGGCCGGCCGGTTCGTCTTCATTGCTGTTCTCCTGCACTGGAGTAAATTCTCTTATTCACTTGGCGCTCCACGGGCTTTCCAAACGCGTCTTTGCCCAATTCATGGAACGACACGCTGTCCATCGCAATCTTTTCTACTCGCCCGTCGTACAACTGGTCCCCTTCCCGCAAAAAGTACGTTCGCGCTTGCGGGTTGGTGACCACCGCGATCATTCCATTCGGTGACCGCACAATTCCGTCCAGCCGTAGTGATGCCACCTGCAACCCGGCTTTTCCCGGAGGCAGATTCTTCGAAGCTTCGGCGTTCGCCTTGTCTCTTCCCACCAGCGATTCAAACGGGTCGCGACGCGCCACTTTTCCCGGTTCGCCATCGCCCGCCACCGCTGGCGCCGCTGCTTTCGACGACGTCTTCGTCGCCTTTGGAGTCTTCGGGGTCTTTTTGCCGCTCGACTTTGCGGCTGGCTTCGTTGTCGGCGCGGCAGCAGGAGCAGGCGTGGACTGCGCGAACACCGCGCTTCCCGCACCCGCCAGCAACAGCCCGATTACCAGTGTTATCGATCGATGCATGGCTCGCTCATTCCTGCTCACGGTTTTTTCCCAGGCGTGCTCGCCGGTTTGGCGCCGCCAGTTCCCGGAGCCGTATCAGCCGGCTTCGTGAAAAACGTTGTTACCGTAAAGATTCCTGAGACCGTCGTGCCTGGGCGAATCGCGTACTTCGCACCCTTGGCTTGTCCCGGATCGTCAAATTGCAGGTCGCCCACGTTGATAATTCGCGACAGCCGGCTCAGTCTCGAGAAAAAGTCCAGCATGTTGAAGTACGGACCATCCGCTTGCGCTTCAAACGGCATCTCGTAGTGATAGTCCTTCGGCACGATCGGTTGTGACGTCAATCGCCGCAGTTGCACGTTCGACGCACTCGCTGCTCCCTGCACCTGCCGGATGAACTCGTCCACTTCCTTCTCTTCCGGCACGATCGTCTTCAATGTCTCCAACTGCTTGTTCAGCGCGTCCATCTGCTGTTTCAACTCACCGTAGCGCTGCTTGTACACCTGCAGTTGCGTCACTTCCTGATTCAACTTCGTCCGCACCTGCACGGCCTTGTCATACTCGGACCGTTCTTGCGCTACCGGTGACAGCGGAACATACAGTCCCACCAGCACTAAGATCACCGCGATGGCCACCGCCACCAGCGCTTGCATGATCACCGACATGTCTCGGAAAGGATTAGCCATGATCTGTCATCATCCTTTCTTCGCCGGTGCCGGCGCGCTTGGCGTTGTCGTTGGCGGCGCACTCGCTGGCTTCGTTTGCGGTGCTCCGCTCGGCGTAGGACCCGATGGCGCGATTTCCGCCGTTATCGAGAAGTTAAATGTCTGCACGCCGGAATTCTTATCGTCTTGCTTCGCGTCTTTAATTTCGATCTTCTGGAAGTAGCCAGACCGTTTCAGCGCCGTGATGAAGTTCGCCACCGAATTGATCGACGCGGCTGCTCCATCCATCGTGATCGTCGAACCCTTCTTCGACATCGTGGTTAACCACAAATTCTCCGCGCGCGATACTGTATTCGCAATCTCATCCAGAAATTCCTGTCCGCCGGTACGATCCCGCTGCAATTGTTCGATCGTGCTCACCCGCTGTTGCAGCACTTGTTTCTGCTTTTCGAACGCTTCCACCTGCAGCTTGATCTGTTCGAGTTCCGTCTTTTGTGCGGTCAGTTGCTTGATCCGGCTGTTCTCTTCGTTCAACTGTGTTTGCCAGGAGTGATAAAAGTAGAAGAGTAAAAGGGCACCCAGCACCACGCCCGCTCCGACGAACACCACCGGCATCGCTGCCCCGGTATCCACCGGCCGTCGTGATGTCTTCGGCCTCGTTTGTCCCAGTAAGTTTATGCGGATCATGGCTAGTCGAAGCTCCTCAGGGCCAATCCCACCGCGACAACCAATCTCGGCGCCAATTCCCGAATCTGGTCTTCACTGTGCCTTCCCGGATTAATCAGTACCTTCCGGAAAGGATTCAATTCTTCCACCGGCATCGCAAACTCTTCGCGCAGCAGGTCCACCAGGCCCGGCACTCGCGCCGTTCCTCCCGCCACCATAATCCGTTGAATGTTTTCTCCACTCGCCGTCGCCCGGAAAAAGTCGAAGGTCTTCTGAATCTCCAGCGTCAGAATGTCCGAAACGCTGCGCAGTATCTGCCCCTTCTGCTCGTCCGTAACGCTTGGCAGCGTGTCGCCCTTCTTCAGGCGTTCCGCATCGTCGAAACTCAGATCCAATTCCTTCTGCAGCGCGTCCGTGTACTGGTTCCCACCCACGCTCACGTCGCGGGTAAACAGCGGGATTCCGCCGCGCACAATGTTGATATTCATCACGCTGGCGCCGATATTCAGCAGCGCCACCGTTTGCCCGGCGTCCGGTTCGTAATTCACTTCGAAGCAGTTCTGCAAGCCAAACGCGTCGATGTCCACCACCACTGGCGTCTTCCCCGCCTGCGCCAACACGTTGGTGTGATTCAGAATCTTGTCTTTCTTCACCGCCACCAGCAGCACGTCCATCTGCGAGTCCATCGCTTCCAACAACTGGTAGCTTAAATTCACGTCCGCGATGTCAAAGGGAATGTGTTGGCTGGCTTCCGATGGGATCCGGTCGAACAACTCTTCTTCCGTCATCAGCGGCAGCGGTACTCGCTTCACAATTACCGAATGTCCCGATACCGAGGTCGCTACATTCTTGGTTTTTACCTTCTCCACATCGAAGATCTTCGTGATGGCGTTGGCTACCTGCGGCGCGTCCATAATCGCGCCATCCACCACCGTGTCCTGCGCCAGGCTTTCCATGCCGAAGCTCACCAGCTCATATCCCGCTTTGCTGGACTTCAGCTCCACGGCTTTGATCGAACTGGAACCGATATCCAGCCCCACCAATTGCCTGCTTTTTTTGCCCCCGATTCCCAACATATCGCGGCCTCTTTCCCTCACGCCTGAGCGAGCCTTAACGGCGTTTTGCCACCGCTTGGCTCATCTTGCGTTCCATCCATCGGTCCAGGATCGTCTTTCTCAGTTTCCAACGATTCCCCAGCTTAAACGCAGGTATTTCGCCCTCTGTGATGTACCGGTACAGAGTGTCCGGGCTAATCCCTAGATACTGGGACGCTTGCCGTACATTCATCACTTCGCGCGATTCGCTCACGAGGAACGTCCACCCTATCTCTCACACGCCAGCTTGCGGACGTGTGCTGCACCATTTGTTCACCCCATCCACGACCATGGTGCAACCCGTGGCTTTGTTATGTCATTGCGCTCCTCCGACCGTCAAGCGATTCCCTTAGGCAGTTGTCCTAAGAATGTCGGCAATCTTAGGCATTTCGCCTGGTATTGCAGGCAGGTCACCCTGCTAATTGCGTCCTCGGGCCCTTAGGACCACTACTAATTGCGCTTTTTCTCGTAAATGTACCTGTCCCGCGGGACGGTTATCCTTTGTCCGCACACTTCTTCGTCGCTGTGCTTCTTCGCGCCGCACTCCCTCGAATTTTTAGGAACTCGGAAATTCCCGCTACTATTTGGATAATTTTTACATTAAATCCCGAGCTTTTTCCACATTTCTTCTACTCGGCTCTTGGTTTTTTCATCCATTAACATTTCGTCCGGCCACGGCCGCGCAAATCCCTCGCTTGCCCACTTCCGCGTCGCGTCGACACCCATTTTCGATCCGAAATCTTGCATCCGTGCCGCATGATCCAGGGTGTCCACCGGACCCAGTGTGAACTGGACATCACGTTCCGGATCAATCGCGCACAGTGCCTTCCACACCACTTCCTTGTAGTCGTGCACATTTACGTCGTGATCCACCACAACAATCACCTTCGTGAACATCGCCTGGCCCAGCGACCATATCGCGTTCATTACTTTCCGCGCATGTCCGGGGTACGACTTCCGTATCGACACAATCATCAAGTTGTGCACGATACCTTCCGCCGGCATCGACACATCGACAATCTCCGCATGCGTCAGTTTCATCAACGGCAGAAACACTCGCTCAATCGCATATCCCATGTAGAAATCTTCTTGCGGAGGCCGGCCCACTACTGTGGCCAGATAAATCGGCTCTTTTCGATGCGTCACGCACTCCACATGAAACACCGGATACTCGCCTTCCAGTGAATAAAATCCGGTGTGATCGCCAAACGGCCCTTCCGTCCGAAACTCTCCCAAATTCACATATCCTTCCAGCACGATTTCCGCATTCGCTGGAACTTCCAGTTCATTCGTTTCGCACCTCACCATTTCTACCGGGTCTTTACGCAAAAATCCGCTGAACATCATCTCGTCCAGGTCCGGCGGTATCGGCA
This sequence comes from Candidatus Acidiferrum sp., assembly GCA_036491775.1. GTDB lineage: Bacteria > Acidobacteriota > Terriglobia > Acidiferrales > UBA7541 > Acidiferrum. The sequence goes on along the minus strand of DASXBH010000419.1, from coordinate 568 downwards.
GAATTCCGCCCAGTGCCGTCGCCGGGTCCGTTCCAATCGCCACGCTCACCGGAATCCTTCCCTCCGGATTCTTTGCACGCGCCCTGCGAAAGTGTTCCGCTCCGTGTTTTTGCGTCTGCCAGTGCATCCCTGTGGTCCGCTCGTCATACACCTGCATCCGGTACATCCCCACATTCCGCTTCCCTGTCTCCGGATTCTTTGTGAACACCAACGGGAAGGTAATGAATCGCCCGCCATCCTGCGGCCAGCACTTCAAAACTGGAAAATCAAACAAATTGACGTCGCTTCCCATGTGCACCACTTCTTTGCACACCCCATCCTTCACGCTCTTCGGAAAGAACGACCCCAATTCCGCCAACTTTGGCAACATCTTTATTTTGTCGAATAATCCTTGCGGCGTCTGCATGTCAAGAAATCCACGAATTCGCGCCGCCACTTCATCCAATTTCTTCACCCCAAACGCCAACTCCATCCGCCGCTCGCTTCCAAACGTATTGATCAGCAATGGGTATCGCGAGCCCTTCGGATTCTCGAACAACAGCGCCACTCCTCCAGGATTCCCCTTCGG
>DASXBH010000418.1:0-4851 GCA_036491775.1 Candidatus Acidiferrum sp. | reverse complement strand
TACGTTGAAAGCGTTGGAATATTGGCTGCCGCGCTGGCGGGATTTGGGGCTTGAATTTGTTACAATGAGCGAAGGGACGAGCGGTTGAGCCCAGACAATTATGGATGAACGCGCGTTTTACAACGAAAAAGAAGAAAGCCGCAAAGTAAAACTGGTATGCCCCACGTGCCGGTTCGAATTTGAGTTTCCGGTACGGTGGAAAGTCTGCCGGAAGAAGAAGGAATTACCGCGTGGCATAGGCGAAGAAGACCGGCGGAAATTCGCGAAGGCGACGTCGTACATGGTGAGGCTGGACGATCTGGCGGCGTGTTACAAGTGCCGGAAACGTTTTGAGATTACCGGGCAATCGACGGTGTTGATCAACGATAATCTCGGCGACCCGAATGCCGACCCGGAAAATTTTGGGAACCGCTAAGGTCGGGCCAGAGCAAGTCGTCTAAATTTCAGGATACATTTCAAAGAAGGCGTCGATGGATTGACGGAAGGCGCTTTCGATTTCTTCCTTGCTACCTTCGATAAGGTGCATGGCGACGCGTGCCGTGCGGCCATTCTTCAAAACGACCGTAGCTTCCTTGATCTCGCCAAGCTCCTCGGTGGGCAACAGCCGCATACCGTAAACTAAAGCCAGTTTTGCCATGAAAATCTCCTAGAGGGACGGTGCTGGCAAGATCGGCCATTCCGCGACAGCCATTCCCGTGGGAAGCCAGAGTAACGATGGCGGGGGACGGCGTCAAATCGGGGAAATGGTGGTTGAGGAGGCGGAAGTCCACTATGATGAGAGGCATCCTGCGGTGAAGTTCTGAGCATCCGACCAAGCAAACAGGAGGGTATGGTGAAGCCCGCAACTTTGAATCGAATGGTATTGGCGGCGGCTGCAGCATTGACACTTCAGGTAGGATCGTTGGCGGCACAGGCTCCTGAAGGCCCACAATCCGATGCGCCTCCGCCGGCGACCAAACCGGCGCCGAAAACCGTTGCGCAGCCACAGAGCAGCGGGCAAATGATCATGATCCCGTCCGGGACGCGGATCGGGGTGACGCTGGAAAATGGGATTTCGACGGCAACGGCAAAGGCGGGCGATTCAGTTTATTTCCGGACTTCGTTTCCGGTGACGATGAACAACAAAGTGGTGATGCCGGTGGGATCGTATTTGCGCGGCGAGATTACGGAAGCGAAGCGGCCGGGACGCGTGAAGGGTCGCGGCGAATTGCGAATGAAATTGAACACGCTGATCCTGCCGAATGGATATACGGTGGATCTGAACGCCGTTCCGCACAGCACGGATGCCAACCAGACGAAAACGGATCCGGAAGGAAAAATGACTGGGCCGGGAGGAAAAGGCAAAGACGCGGAGACAGTGGCGACCACGACGGCGACCGGCGCGGGAATTGGAGCGATCGCCGGGGGAGCAAAAGGCGCAGGAATTGGCGCGGGAGTTGGAGCGATTGGCGGATTGGCAGCGGTACTGCTATCGCGTGGGCCGGAAGCACAATTGCCGAGAGGATCGTCGATGGATTTGGTGCTGGAGCATGAGTTGGCGTTGGATTCCGATCAGATTCACTACACGAACGTAGGGCAATCGAATACGGTGGTGATGCAGCCGCCTCCTTCGCAGAATTAACTAGTTGTATTAGTCGTGCTCGTGCGAGGAAGCGGAGTGAGCCTTTGGCGCTTCGAGGAAACGCATCGGGCTGAAGCGCTCCCAATCTACAGATAGAGTTTCCGTGGTGATCCACTCGCGAATGAGTTTTGCGGTAAGTGGCGCGAGCAGAACGCCGCTGCGGAAGTGGCCCGTAGCGAAAAGCAGGCCAGCTATGTCGGTTGGGCCCAAGATGGGTAGATGGTCTGGCGAATCAGGGCGAAGGCCGGCCCAAGTTTCTTCGATGTGCGCGGATTCCAAGGCGGGGACCAATTCAATTGCTGCGGCGAAAATCTTTTTCAAGCCGCCAGGGGTCAGGTGGCGATCGAAACCTGCATGTTCGACGGTGGCGCCAGCCAAGATGCGTCCATCATTCCTCGGAACCAGATAAATATTTTCAGACCAGAGCGTACGTTTGACGGTTACGGCATCGCTGCGGAGGGAGACCATCTGGCCCTTCGCGGGGAAAACCGGAGCGTAACGTTCGCAGCCCGCGATGGCGGCGGAGAAGCAGCCTGCGGCGATGATGGTCCATCGTGCTTCGACATTTTCGTTGGCTAGCGTTAGACCTCTGCAGAGATCGTCGTCCAGCCACAGGGCTATCGCTGCGTTCCCGGCATAAATTTCTGCACCTTGCTGTTTCGCTGCGTCCAGCGCGGTTTGGGTGAGTGCGCGATTGTCTACGGAGGCTTCGTCGGGACGGAGGATGGCGGCCTCGGTGTGTTCGCTGAGACTGGGTTCGAGCTTGCGGGCTTCCGCGGCGCTGAGCGCTTCTGCTTTCAGGCCTAGTCCGTGGTGCACAGCGATGAGCGTGCTGAGTTCTTCGCGAACATCGCCGGTGAGAAGAGCTTCGAGAGTGCCGTACGGACGATAGCCAACGTCGCGGCCAGTAATTTCTTGAAGAGATTTGACGAACGCGGGATAAAGGGCGGCGCTGGCGCGGCTTAGAGGCAAGAGCGGAATCGTTGAGGGATTTTCCGGCGCGGGAGAAATGATCCCGGCGCTGGCCCAAGAGGCTTCGCGGCCGGGTTGCTGCGCGTCGAACAGAGCGACGTGCAACCCAGCGTGGGCAAGTTCGAAGGCGATGCTAGCGCCGATCAGGCCGCCACCCGCAATGACCGCGTCGTAGCGCTTCATGGGGCCCATTCTAGCGCACCAGGAGCGGGAACGTTGGGAGGAAGCAGAGAGGGGAGCTTAACGCAGAGGCGTATAGTTGGCAGAGAAGGCGTGAGTTTAGAGGGAACTGGCTAATTCCTGGGAAAGGACGGCTGCTTTTTTGGCGAGATCTCTTGCGCGCGACCAATCACCATCGCGAACCGCTTCGCGTGCCGAATCTTCGAAGCCGCGCACCTGCGAAGCCAAATCGTTCTGAGAAGAGGAGAGACGCTTGCCTTTGGTGAGAGCTAAATTACGATCGGTGACGGTGAGATTTTGCTGGGTTTCGCCCTTCGCGGTAGAGAGCTCCTCGTTGGAAAGTTCCGGAGTCATGATGGGTTCGGGCGGTTTGGAGGTGGAAGCGGGCGCGGAAGTCGGAGGAGCAATAACGTGTGGCCTTGCGGGAACGGCCCGGACGACCGTCAATGGTGGCGGCAGCGGTGCGCTATTTATTCCGAGGTCTGGAACAGACCCTGCGGAATTATCTGGAACAGCGACTGGGACAATGGGGTGAGCCAGCGCGAGATTGGCGGTGCGAAATTTGGGGCGGCGTTGTGAAGCGCAACCGGCGGTGAAGAGAACCAGGAGGGAGAGAGACAAGGAGAGTGCAATTTGCGGTACGCGGGTACCGGCCACCGACGGATAAATCCTGGTTGTAGGCATGCTCACGCGGCAAGAGGCAATTCAATGCGGAAGGTCGTTCCGCGGCCAACCTCCGAAGTAAAGTCTATCGAACCATTATGAAGTTGCACAATTCGGAATGTGCTGGCAAGTCCGATGCCGCTACCGCCCGGCCGCGTTGTAAAGAAAAGTTGAAAAATTTTCTGACGATTTTCGAGAGGAATACCTTTGCCAGTATCGCCGACGATAATTTCGGCCATATCGCCTCTTCGATTCAAGGTCATCTGGAGCTGGCCGCCGTTTGGCATGGCTTCGACGGCGTTGAGAACCAGATTGAGAACGGCCTGCTTGAGTAAAGCGCGGTCGACGAAGACATCTGGCACGCCGATAGGCAAAAGCTGCGCCACTTCGACTCTGGATTTCTGCATTTGCGGTCGCGCGATTTCGAGAACGTCTTTGAGGAGTTCGGAGAGCTGCGTAGGTTCGAGGCGAACTTCCATGGGACGAGAGAAGTCCAGGAAGCGTTTGACGACGGCGTCGAGACGATCGATTTCGGTGTCGAGGACGTGAACGGCTTGCTGCGCGCCGCCATCGGTATCGGGCGGAAGGCTTTCTTTCAGGTTTTCGAGCCACAGACGCATGGAGTTGAGTGGATTCTTGACTTCGTGGGCCACGCCAGCGGTGATGCGGCCGACGGCGGCGAGGCGCTCGCTAACTTGCAGTTGGGTGTTGATGCTTTCGATGGAATCCAGATCGCGAAGCGTGACGAGGGCGCCCATGCGTTCACCAGCGCCTTGAATTTCCTGGACGTTGACGCTGACGCGCTTGCGACCATCCTGGGTGATGAGTTCGGTTTCTGCGGCGACTTCCTGGAGGGTGTCGCCATCGAGATGCAGCGCAGAGAAGAGCGGATGACCGACGGGGAAGATGTCGGTGACGCGGCGGCCGAGGAACGTAGAGGCGGGAGCGCCCAGGAATTTCTCCGCGGCCGGGCTGACCATGACGGCGCGGGCATCGCGAGTGAAGAGCAGAAGACCGTCTTCAAGACCAGCCATAACGGAATTCATATTTTCGCGGAGAGAGCTGAAGATTTCGTGGACGCCGCGAAGTTGCTGGCCGACCTGGGTAATTTTTCTTCGAACCTGGCCGAGTTCGTCGGAGCCACCGACGAGTTCTTTTTTCTCGGTGGCAATGGGTGAATCATATTCACCGGAGGAAATGCGTTCGAGTTGCGCGAGGATGTCGCGAATTGGGGCAAGCGCGGCGCCGCTGACGACAGCGGCTAGAACGGTGGCGAGTCCGAGGGCGAGAATGGCGATGGTGCCCCAGCGACGCAAGGTAGGCTGAATGTCCTTCAGCAGGAAGAGAGTAGAGATTTCGACGCGTACTTTGCCGAAGGATGAGCCGCGCAAGAGGAAGGGAAGATCTACGGCGTA
>DASXBH010000417.1:0-8717 GCA_036491775.1 Candidatus Acidiferrum sp. | reverse complement strand
TTCTCCTGGAAGCTTGCGGCGTGTTGGCGGCGGAAAATCTAGATTTTCAGATTCGCCTCATCGGCGATGGGCCTATTCGCCCCGAGCTAGATGCTTTGATTCAATCGAAAAATCTTCAGCGGTACGTCAGCATCACCGGCTATCTTTCCGGCACTCAACTAGCCGAAGCTCTCCAGGATGTAGCTGTCGTGGTGATGCCCTCCGTCTGGGAAGAAACCGCCGGGCTTTCCGCTATCGAACAAATGTTCCGCGGACGACTCGTCATCGCTTCCGGCATTGCTGGGCTGGCCGAAATGGTCGGCGACACCGGATTGCTTTTCCCCGCAGGTGATCCCAAAGCACTCGCGGCTTGCATGCGTTCTGTAATCGTCAATCCAGCGCAGATTGATTCCCTGGGCAAAAAAGCTCGTGAACGTGCGCTTCAACTCTTCCCGCAAGAGCGCATGGTTGAACGGCATTTCGAACTTTACCGGGACGTTGCGACTCGAACGAGTCACAGCGACAAGTCCTGATCCTTCCCGCATGCATTTTAGTCCGTCCCGTCAATAGACCACCATCCCGGCTACGTGCTAGGCTGACACCTGGCTCCCAAAATCAATGAATTGGCCACTTAACACTACCTCGGCCCACCGCGGCACACGCCCCTATTTCCCTGAGGTCGCACCTGCAAGAACTGTAGCTGCGGTTCGTCCGCGTGGCACTTTCGCGTTCGGAACCTGTCTATGAGAGCCCATACTCCCCAGCTCCACGGCCAGTTGCGGAAATTGATCTTCATGATCGCCGGATTCGCTTTTTTCCTCTTCGCGGCAAATCAATTGGCAGGCATGGTGCTGGGTGGCGATACCAATGGCCTCATGTTTTTAGGCCTCATCGTAATCGTGGGCGCTGCCGTCATCGCCATGCTCAACGATTGGCGCACCGGCACTTTCGTCTTTTTCGGCTGGCTCTTTTTCGAAGACCTGGCCCGCAAATATCTTGGCAACAACATGGCCATTTATTTCGGGAAGGATTTCTTAGTCGCGATTGTCTATTTGTCTTTTTTCCTGGCTTACCGCCGCAAAGAAATCAAACTATTCAAGCCTCCGTTCGTCGTCCCTTTGCTTCTTTTCTTCTGGTTCGGCCTGCTCCAGGTTTTCAATCCAGCTTCGACCAGCATCTTCTACGGAATCCTGGGCATGAAGCTTTACTTTTACTATGTGCCGCTGCTTTACGTTGGCTACGCGTTCGTGCGTAGCGAAGAGGACCTTCGCAAGTTCTATCCTTTTCTAATGGTGATTTTTATTATTGTTGCCGGGCTCGGCATCGTCCAATCCATTGCCGGCCCCACATTCCTCAATCCTAGCGTGCTTCAGGAAGATATTCGCGAACTCAGCACCACCTATCGCGTCTCTCCCATCACTGGCGCCATCGCATATCGGCCCAACGCCGTGTTCGTCAGCGCGGGACGTTTCGCGTTCTTCCTCGTTCCCGCCTGGCTCTTCGCATTCGGATTCAGCGGGTATCTTCTGCTCAGAAGCCGCAAGCGCCGGTTGTTAAGTCTTCTCGCTGTGGGCTTCATCAGTCTTGCCATCGTCATGTGTGCTTCCCGTGGAACTCTGATGTGGACGTTAGGAAGCGCTGTGGTTTGCGTCCCGGCTCTAATCTGGGGATGTCCATGGCAAAAAGGTCAGTTGGTGCGCGTCCTGCGTTCCTTTCAGCGCGCTGCGGTTGTAGCTGTTTTTGGCGTCCTGGTTATGTTTTTGTTGTATCCCGATGCCGTGAAGGCCCATTTCGCCATTTACGAAGAGACCCTTTCTCCGACCAGTTCCGCAAACGAGCTGGTCCATCGCACGCAAACCTATCCTCTTCAGCAATTGGGTTACGCCTTCACCTATCCGCGCTGGCCCTACGGTTATGGAATCGGAACCGCGTCCTTGGGAATTCAATACGTTATGCGCATCATGCACGCTTCCTACATGGGACTCGCGGTCGAGAGTGGCTATGGCGTTCTGGTCCTCGAGCTTGGTATCGTCGGGTTGATTCTCTACATCATTCTCGCTGTGAGCATCGTCGTCACCGCAGCGAAATTGGCTTTCAAACTCAAAAATACGCCGTGGTTTCCCCTCGCGTTTTGCATTTTTTGGTATTGCTGCCTTTTTCTCATCGGCTACGTCTGGGGAGGCTTCCAGACTTTCGAAGACTTTATTCTGAATTCTCTTCTCTGGTTTTCTCTTGGGATACTTTTCCGCTTGCCTACTCTGACCATGAACGCAGAAGGACCTGTGCAGCCCCCGCCTGTGCCTACTCGTATCCGCTTCCCTGGGACGGCCTGATTTGCGTGTCGCGGTTGTGTCTCCTTTTCTAGACCGGCGCCACGGCACAGAACTCTGCATCATCGAGCAGATCGAGCGCTTGGCCACGCAATACGGCTGGGACATTCAGGTCTATTCGCAACGGGTCGACGATATTCCCGGCATCACATTTCCTTCTAGTTCGGATTCATCCCCAGGCGCAGGCAAAATAGTCTGGCACAAAGTCTCGCAAATTCCCGGACCTCATCTGCTGAAATTTATCTGGTGGTTCCTCGCGAATCATATGCGCAGAATGCGCGATCGGTCATCCCAAAACAGAAATCCGGACGTTACCTATTCTCCCGGCATCAATTGCCTCGACGCTGGCGCGGTCATTGTTCACATGGTGTTTCACGAATTCTATGCACGCATTCGCTCCGAACTACGCCTCCGTTCGCTTCCCTTGCGCACTTGGCCCATCATTCTCCATCGCAAGCTGTACTACCGCCTGATCATGTTTCTCGAGCGGCGGGTCTATTCGAATCCTAAGGTTCGCCTTGCTGCCGTGTCTCAGCTCGTTGCTTCTCAGCTCAGCATGTACTTCGCCCGCACCGATGTGACAATCATTCCTAGCGCTGTCGATACCTCGCGCTTTTCGTGTTCTTCCCGCCTCGCTCGCCGTTCGACCTCACGCACTCTTTTCAATTTCTCCGACGCGGATTTTGTTCTGCTTTTGATTGGTAATGACTGGAAGGTAAAGGGCCTCGACCAACTTCTCCGCGCTATCGAGCTGAATCCGGACCTGCCCTTCCGCCTGCTGGTGGTTGGTCGCGATGAACCTTCTCTCTACGTCGACCGTCTTCGACAATCCAGAATTGAAACCCGCATCGCTTTTCACCAGCCTTCTCCAGACGTTATGCAGTTCTACGCCGCTGCGGACGCCTATGTCGGCCCATCTCTTCAAGATTCCTTCGGCTTGCCCGTCCTCGAAGCAATGGCCTGCGGTCTTCCGGTAATTTCCTCCGCGCGCTCCGGCGTAAGCGCATTCATCGCCCACGGACAAAACGGCCTGCTTCTTCGTGACCCGGAACGTCCGGAAGAATTGGCGGCGTCGCTTAAGCAGTTGTTCGAAAACAAATCCCTGCAGCAAAAACTGGGCGCGGCGGCTGTCGAGACCGCCGCAAGGCACACCTGGGATCGTAACGCCGAGCTGACCCACGTTTTCCTCATTTCCGCGGCGACTCGGCGTTCCTTGTAAAGACCCCGCTTTAGGTATATATACTATATAAGTACGCTATTCGATGTATATGACTGCCACTTCAACTGCCTCTGCGCACGCTGTACAGATTCAACGTTGCTATTATGCGGATACAGCATCGGAATACGACAGCATGCACGCGTTCGAAGGTGTTGCGGATCGTTTCACCCAAGCTTACATTTCGTCGATTCTAGCGATGCTGGATATTCAAACTGTGCTTGATGTCGGCAGCGCCACCGGACGAGGACTTAGGGATTTCCAAAAAGCTCTGCCCGGTGCGTTCGTGTGTGGCCTGGAACCCGTGGCCGCTCTCGTTCAGCAAGCCCGCCTCTCAGGCGACTCAGCAGCACTCGCCATGGTTCAAGCGAGTGGCGAGGCTCTTCCTTTCAGCGAAGCCTCCTTCGATGCTGTATGCGAGTTCGCCATTCTCCACCACGTTCCCGATCCCGCAAAGGTTCTTCGCGAAATGATGCGCGTCTCCCGAAGAGTCCTCGTCGTCGTGGACTGCAACCGGTTCGGGCAGGGGCCATGGCCACTGCGCATTTTCAAACTGCTTCTTTACAAATTAGGTTTGTGGGGAATTTTCGATTACATCCGCACCCGTGGGAAGCGCTACCAGATCTCCGAAGGCGACGGTCTGTTCTACTCTTACAGTGTTTTCGATTCTTATAATCTGATCGCGGAGTGGGCCGACCGCGTATTGCTCATTCCCGGAGAAAAAACTGAGGTAAAGAGTTGGTTCAATCCGCTTCTTACTTCGCAAGGAATAATCCTCGTCGCCATCCGCGACGCGCCTTCCGTCCGATAGGTCACCTAGCGACTTTTGGTTTTCAACACAGCATTGCGCGTCGCTTGTAGCGTGAATTCCAGCGTCTCTTTCGGAATATTGGTGATAAACGGTTCGATCATCCACGCCAGCCCGATCGGTATGTCCCTCGTCAGTGTCACCACTTCGTTCTGCACGTACACGCCTCCATCTCGCTCTTCCATTCGCCACCACGTTTCCATCCGCCACAAATATCCATCATCTTCTCCGGGCGTTTTTTCTTTTTCTTGCCCGCTCCCCGGATTCTCTACTTGGGCAATCTTGACCGCCGAACTTCGGCTATGTTCCCGGGTCGCCGAATCCCGGTAGTAGTTCACGTCGTGCTCGGTGTTCAGCACCACGGTCACCACTTTTTGCCGCCTGAACCGTAGATACACTCGAAAATGATTGCCGTCTCGCGCTTCCACTCTCGATTGCTCCACATCCGGCGCGTAATACACCGCCTGGTGATCGTAGTCCTGCAGCATCTTTACCACGTCATCCAGTTTCACTCCCGGGATGAAAATAATTCCTTTCCAGTCGTGAATCAGCCCTCCAGGCACGCTTCGATTCTCTCCATTGTCTGCGCCCGCTCGCCGGATCAACACTCCGCCATTCCGCAATTTCTCGAAGGCTTCTGCGCGCTGCTTTTGGTCTAACTCATCCACCCACAAGAAATTTCCGCTGTCTGTTCCGACCCTATTTCGCTCGTCGGTCCTCTCCACGTAACCCTCAAACGCACGTGCCGTTGGTACTCGCAAGGGAGAGCGGCGAATCCCGGCGTCGGCCACACCGCTAAAAATCATCGCGAACATGGCGCTCAGCCACACAGCCTTACCTGCGAAATTGTCGCGCGTAGCCATCACCTGTCTTCCTTTCCCTCCAGCTCGCGGCGACGCCCTTTTAACAACCCTAGTCAACATAAGTACATCCGCAAAGTTCTCTACGAATGGATGCAAGCACATCGCCGAACGTCATTTTTGTTGTGATCGAACCCAGATAGGATGGAGGCTTACGCCTGAAAACAAAGGAAAAGGCTCAGCGGAAGGAAAGTAGCGGGTTGGGTAGCTCGCACACGGCCCCTTGCGGAGCCGTTGTCCCCGCGCGGCCCCCAACCCGTTTCATTATCCTAGGAATATTGCCGAAATGTCTCAATGGGCCAGTGGCCCTAATTTGCGGGGTACGCCGGGCATGGTACTTCTTTGCCTGGCCCTCACGACCTTTGTGGTGTCTAAGATGCGGATTACAAACGGTTTGCCGTAGTGCGTGGCTGTCTGAAATCCCGAACAGTACTACTGCCTCTTCGCGCCCGTTCCGCCGACCAGCGCCGTATTTCCATTTAACAATCGCAACGTTATCGTCTTGGTCTGATCTCTTCGCAGCGGAATATTCTTTTCCCAATCCGAATAAGCCCCATCACTCGAAGCGCGTAAATCGTAGCTATCTTGTTTTAGTCCAGTAATCAGAAACTTGCCTTTGGCATCGGTGTGCACCGCGCGCGGGTGAAGCCCTCCGGAAGTCTCGCAAGTCACACCGGCATTTGGCACCGGCTTGTTATCCGCTCCCAACACGATGCCTGTCAGCGTCGCGCCGCTCTTCTTCGGGGTAGTCTGCGCATTCAGTCCAACCGCAAACAGCACCGCGATTCCGAGCAGAATGAACAACAGCAATGCGCGTTTCATCGAATTCACATTCCTCGCCATTCTTTTAGTTTAGTGGTTTATGCAGGTGGTTGTTCGAACGTAGTCCGATTGTTTCTCAAACAGAACCTGTCAGCCAGGACAGGTCGAACTCATGGTTGTTTTGAACTGTTTCACCTAAGCAGGTGTTTTGTTTCACTGAGGAAGTTTCAAATCTACCGCATACACATCCACGTCGCCGTGGTCAACCGTGACGTACACCGCGCCATCCGGGCTCAACCCAGTGAATATGCAGCGTTTTGCTCCGGAACTCAGCAAATCGCCAAATCCCGTCACCCGTTCTGTCTCTCGCGTCGCCATCGGCACACGGAACACCGCTTCCTCTACTTCGTCCGTGTCCTGGAAATACAACGCGTCCCCGCCGGGCGACCATCGCAGCGCAGAAGGGAAGTTTGCATCCGCCAGAATCGACCACTTCAATAATTTGCAGTCGTACAGCCATACCTGCTTCTTTTTCGGCTGTAACGCAGCAATATACCGACCGTCCGCAGACCACCGCGGCTCCAGCAATCCGTCCGAGCCTTCTAGCTCTTTCAGGTTTCCTGTTTCCAGATCCAGAATTCGAATCGTCGGCTCCTTGCCGGATTCGGTGTCTTGCACGTCCAGCACAATTTGCCTTCCGTCCGTTCGCCAATCGCCGGAAACAGAAGCCCATTTGTTATTCGAAGGCAGCACGCTCTTGGGAGTTCCTCCCTTTGCCGGCACCACATAAAGCCGCGGCTGTTTATCCAGCAAAAATCCCGTGAACAATATTTGTTTTTGATCCGGCGACCAGTGCGGCGCGAATGCCCCTGTCGCTTTCGCCGTCAACTGCACGCGCGAACTGCCGTCAATCCGGCTCTTCCACAGCGTTCCATTTTCGCGCGCTGCATACACTACCCATTGTCCATCCAGCGAGAAGTCCATGTCCGTCGCGCCAGACTCCGCCAGCATCGCCGTCTTTGCCGAAGTTTTTGGATCGAGGCGCAATAATTGATATTCGTTGTGCGAGCCAATCACGAAAATTCGCGATTGGTCCGGTTGCGCCGTTGGATGGTCAAACGCAATCGGCCCTTTCGTCAATTGAATCGGCTCTCCGCTGCGATTCTTCAATACGCCGCGTCGTTCTTCCATCAGCCACAGGTTCGCCTGTGTGTCCACCGCCAAACTTGCACGCAGATCCTCTCCCGACGAAAATGCAAAATAATTTCCGCCCTCCAGCCACGTTCCGCTTCCTTCGTGCGGCCCGCGATGCCCTTCGGGCAGCACGCGGCGCAGCGACGTGCTATCCACGCCGATTTCCCACATAGAATCGGTGCTCTCCGCCAGATCCGTCTGCGTGAATCGCAACCGGTTTCCATCCGGTGACCACACCAGCGAGTGCGGCGCTGGATGAAAGCGCGCTATTTCCCGCGGATGATTTCCGTCCGTATCCGTGATCTGGATGCTCTCGCCCTGCACGAACGCAATCGAATCTCCCTTAGGCGACCACACCCCTTCTTGCGCGGTTACATCTCCTACGCGGCGTGGCGCACCGCCCTGCACCGGCCATCGCCACAGCGCTGTTTCTTCTCCCCGGTGCGTCAGTTGCCCAATCAGGAATTCCGTATGATCCGGTGAAAGATCAAAGATCCGCGTATTGTCAAATGGAGTCGGCGTTCTCTGAACGCTTCCTCCCTCTACCGACGTCTGCATCAGGTTCCAACCAGTCACGTCGCGCACCACAAAATAAATTCGGCTGCCGTCCGTTACCAGTTTTCCCCACGGGTCCACTTGCCCCGAGTGTGTCAACTGCTGCACCGAAAGCACCCGCGGTTCTGGCCTCGGCCACATAACGTACATAACCAAAGTTGCCACGCACGTCAGGATCGCCGCACCCTGCCACCATTTCAGAACTCTTCTTTTTTTCGCGGCGACCTTGTCCCGGTGCCATTGTCCCGTCGTTGGCGCGTCCGAAGTGTCCAGCGGCAGTTCTAGGCCATCCAAGTCTCGCTCTTCGCTCTCGATCCGAATTGCCGTGGTCACCATCGGAACTTCGGTCTCAATTTCTATTGGCGCGATGAAGCGATAGCCCTTGCGCGGCACCGTCTCGATGAATACTGGATTGTCCGCATTATCATTCAACGCGGCGCGCAGCTTCATCAGCGCGGTATTCATGCTGCCGTCAAACTCGACGAACGTGCCCTCGGGCCATATCCGTCTTTTCAGATCTTCACGCGTTAGAACCTCGCCACGCGCCTCCAATAGCAATGTGAGAATCCGAAATGGTTGTTCCTGTAGTTTTACGGGAATGCCTTGGCGAGTGAGCAGACCTTGCTCCACGTCCGCTTCGAACAATCCGAATCGATAAACGCGACGACTTGGGGGCGTTGTTGTCTGCACGTATACCCTAACCTGCTTTCGAGTCAATTATCCTACAACAAGTCGTGAGTTGATAACAGTCCCTATCTTTCGGGAGCAACAAGAGTTAATGGTTGATAAAGGAACTACATGTAGTTCGTTTGACGCAACTACATTCGCCTTCCATGCTTACCTCAAGTTGCACCCGCTCTGCTGGAGTTTTACCCATCGCTCGCGGCAGGGCTATCCATTAAGAGGAGGGTCACTCCACTCTATAAGTAACCCACACTCTGAACCAAAGGGAATGACCGCGTCCTGTGCCCTCCGTCAAGAATCACTTGGGCAGGGGACGCGGCGATCCCGAC
>DASXBH010000416.1:0-1816 GCA_036491775.1 Candidatus Acidiferrum sp. | reverse complement strand
ATGGAAGCTGCTGAAGCGCCACAAAATTCACACCACGGAAGTGGACGGCGATAACTGGTGCGTGAATAACGGCGAGCTGGGCACGTGTGAGTTCTTTTCAGAAGTAGACGAAATTCTGGAGAAGATGAAGGGCTGCAGGGGCGATCGATCCTTCCTCGATTTTCTGAAAGATCTTTGCGGTCGATCGAGTCGCGAAACGCGGCAGAAAGCTGCACAGCTGGAAGAGGCAAAGAGGTGGGCTTTAGGCTACGTTTCGGGATTCAATGCGGCAGATCCAGCACTGGTAGGCGTGCATTGGCTTCTGAAGGGAATGCATGCCGAGGAAAAAATCGAAGGTGACCGTGCGTTTCGCGCTGAACATGGCTACGCCAGTCTAATTAATATTTTCGAGCAGGATCTCAACGACAACGGAGTTCAAATCCAAACCAGCACCGTGGTTGAGAGTATCGAGTGGCGGCCGGGCCACGCTCAAATCATTGCAAGCGGTCCAACGGGCGCGGTAAAACTTTCAGCGTCCCGCGCAATCGTCACGGTGCCGCTCGGGGTGCTTCAGGCTCGAGAGGATGAAAACGGCGCCATCCGGTTCATTCCCGAACTGCCCGCAGAAAAGCACAACGCGATCCACAATGTGATGATGGGCAAAGTGATTCGCGTCACGCTGCGATTTCGCGAGCGCTTCTGGAAAGACCTTCCCCGGGTCCGCAAGAAAGGCGGCAAAACCATGGATGGGATGAGCTTTCTTTTGTCGCACGATGAATGGTTCCCGACCTGGTGGACACATGAGAAGCAGCCATTCCTTACGGGTTGGGCGCCATTTCAATGCGCCGAACGGCTGTCGGGGAGAAGCCAGTCGTTTGTAATCGAGAAAGCTCTCCTGACTCTGCATCAATTGCTGGGAGTAGGCGTTCAGGAACTCGAGACGTTGTTTGAACACGCATACTGTCACGATTGGCAGAACGATCCTTACTCGCGCGGAGCTTACAGTTACGGAAAAGTTGGAGGCGATGGCATGGAAGCGGCGCTAGGTAGGCCGATCGAGAGTACATTGTTCTTCGCCGGCGAGGCTACGGATACTGGCGGTCACAACGGAACGGTGCACGGCGCGATCGCCAGCGGAAAGCGGGCCGCTGTGGAGATTTTGCGAAGATAGGATGACGCCGGTGAGAAATGGAACCCAAAACGCACCATCATCTAGACACTAGGCAGCTTTGGGTTTCGGAACAATGTTTTCTTTTTCTTTCGCGCGAATCTCGACCTGCTCATGCTTGATGTCGAGCCGCAGATGGTTGTAGATGCTCATGTACTGGTTCGCAACCCATACAAGCGAGAAGAGCGCAATCATATAACCGCGCCAGCCGGGATACAGAAGTTTGAAGCGAGTGATGATCAGGAACAGCACGGCCACGTAGTGGCTGAAACAATACTCACACGTAAACAGATAGAAAAACTTGCGACGCGGCAGGCTGAGAGCCTGTTTCGATTGTTCCTGGCAGTAGTCGCGGGGCTCGCGAAAAATCTCTTCGTGGGTAACCGTCCATGCGACGCAGGCGACCGGGATCGCAAGGATTAGCAGCCACACGAATTGAAGGCCGATCGTCAGCACCGAAAATTAGATGCCGTGTCACGGCTAAGCGTTAAACAAGAAAGAGTCGAACGCCTTAATATCCCACCAGCTTTTGAATCGGGGCAACCGTTCCTCCGACGCTTGGATGCAGAATTTGCGAAGTTGGGAATATAGATTGTGCGATGCAGACTAGTCCGTCACCAGTAAGGCGACAGGGAACTTTGCAAGAGCCTCCGCAACATGGATGGTTCC
>DASXBH010000415.1:0-6152 GCA_036491775.1 Candidatus Acidiferrum sp. | reverse complement strand
ATGGAGCACAGGATGGAGGTGGCGCTGGGAGCGAGAGAGACGATGCGTGGTGGGGTGCGAGTGGACGGCATAACGGAAAATAGTAGCAGAGAGAGTTGCGGAATTTTGAGCGGACTGGATTGACTCGGGTGGCTGGATGTGTTGGAGTTTCAGCCTCGATTTCATTTCGCGAGGAGGACGGGTGCGGGCTAGACAATTTTTGGTAGGCGGGATTGCAATGGTGACGCCGGTGATTGCGGCGGGGCAGGCGACGTCGGGCGGCGGACCGGATGTGGTGCATTTTAAGGGCACGATGGAGAACGTGAAAGCGACCTTTGGGCCTGCGGACCCGGTGGCGCACGTGAAGCGTGGCGGCGAGCTGGACGCAAGTTCGCTGGATTGTTTTGGGAACGCGCTGCAGAAACCCGGAGATCCGTTTTCGAATATCAAAATTGATAATCCGTTGACCGGGCCGTTTTTTATTGATGGAGCGGAGCCGGGCGACACGCTGGTGGTGCAGATTCTGGATTTGCAGGTGGATAGCAAGCAGGGCGTGGGAACGTTTGGACCAGGATTTGGCGCAGCGAATAGTACGCACTACACGCCGGTGCTGGAGAAGGAGCCGCTGCCGGAGCGTGCGTGGTATTACCCGATCGATCTGGAAAAGAAGCTGATCACGTTTCAGGCCGGGGACTCGGATTTCAAAGTGCAATTTCCCATGCATCCGTTTTTGGGGTGCATTGGCGTAGCGCCTGCGAATGGAGAAGCGCGCAGTTCGATTGTGCCGGCGGAGTTTGGCGGGAACATGGATGCGCCGGAAGTGTCGCCGGGGAATACGCTGTACCTGCCGGTGAATGTGAAGGGCGCGCTGTTTTATTTTGGCGATGGGCACGCGGCGATGGGTGATGGAGAAGTGGCGGGGAGCGCGGTGGAAGTGCCAATGAAGGCGCGCTTTCGTTTTGATGTGGTGAAAGGGAAGAGCACCGGGTGGCCGCGACTCGAAAATGACCACGAGTTGATGACTACTGGAATTTATCGACCGGTGGATGATGCGGTGCGAATTGCGGTGACGGAGATGGTGCACTGGATGCATCGAGATTATGGATTGTCGGAACTGGACGGGTATGAACTGTTTTCGAAGGTGGGGAAGCTGCACCTGACGGAGATGGTGGATCCGAATTATGTCGTGGTGGCGTCGATTGATAAGAAGTATTTGCCGGCGAAGAAGTAGGGTGGTGGGAGTTGAACGGAAGTATTTAGATTAGGCCTTGGAATGTTTAGCGAAAAACTTTTGGAGCATTTTCAGAATCCGCGAAATGTTGGGGAGTTGGCGGAAGCGCGGGTGAAGATTGAGGTCAGTAATCCAGTTTGCGGGGATGTGCTGCAGTTGACGGCGAATGTGGAAGAGGGAGCGGTGCGGGAGGTGCGATTTTTGTGTCGCGGGTGCACGGCGGCGATTGCTTGCGGGTCGTTGTTGACGGAGATGATTCGGGGGAAAAGCGTGCGCGATTTAGGGACATTGGACGCGCGTGCGGTGGCAGAGGGGATTGGTGGATTGCCGGAGGCGTCGTTTCATGCGGCGTTGTTGGCGGAGGATGGAGTGAAGGCGTTGGTTCGGGTGCTCGGCTAGTAAGAATGGAAATCGAAATTCGAAAGACCTACCACAGAGGTCGCAGCGGCCGGAGCGCCGAGGGCACGGAGAATTTTCGGAGGCACTTGAGATTTGGAGGAGCACACCCAGGGATGGCTCTGCTACAGAGTTAAGGGGCAGAGGGGACTAGGCGGGCGAAGGTTTCTGGGTCGTTTAGGTTTAGGATGCAGCCTTCTTCGGTGGTGAAGTGTTCGCAGATGTGGTTTTGGTGGGCCCAGACTACGGAACGGGCACCGATGTCGAGTGGGGCGGCTTCGAGTTCCGGGTAGACGCTGGAAGAAAAGATAACGGGATGGCCGCGGCGTCCTTCGAAGACGGGAAGCACGATGGGCGCGCGCGTGTCATAGAAGCGGGCGATCAGGTCGCTGACCAGTCGGGCGCTGATCAGAGGATGATCGATCAGACAGAGCAGGATGCCATCGGTGGCTGGTGGAAGCGAGCGCAGTGCGGCTTGAATAGAATTGAGCTGACCCTTTTCCCATTCAGCGTTGATAACGATTTCGTCGGCAGAGATGTCGATCGCTTTGGCGATGGGTTCAGCGTGCGCGCCGAGTACGACGCGGCGAACTCCGATGCGCGCATGATGCGTGACATCCACGAGGTGCTGCAAGAACGGGCGGCCCTGATAGGCGAGGAGGGCCTTGGGCGAACCCATGCGGCGAGAAGCACCGCCGGAGAGAATAACGGCTGCGAGCATGAACCTCCGTCAGCCCTGAGAATCTGCCTGGACTTGAACTTCTTCTGACAATTCGACAACGATTTTCTTGTGAGCGGCGGAGACAACGTTGCGACGAACGGCGACCAGCTCCGCAACGATGCTGAGGGCAATTTCTTCTGGGGAGAGCGCGCCAATATCAAGGCCCATGGGGGCGAAGACGCGCTGGAATTCGTCCAGGCGGTAGCCTTCTTTTTCGAGCGCGCGATAAACGCTGAGAACTTTGCGTTTGCTGCCAATCATGCCGACGTAGCGAGCCTGGGTGCGCACCGCCCAGGCGAGTACGCGCATATCTTCTTTATGGCCACGGGTGACGATGACCAGATAGCTGGAGGAGTTGGGCCGCAGCTTGGCGAAGGCGTCGTCGAAGCTGGTGTAGATTTCCTGAGCCATGGGGAAGCGCTGAGCATTGGCGAATGCCTCGCGGTCGTCGATGACGGCCACGCCGAAACCGGCCGAATTTGCGGCTTTGGCGACCGCGGTCGAGACGTGACCGCCACCGAAAAGGTAGACGATGGGCTGAGGCAGGATGGGCTCGATGAAAATTTCGACGGTGCCGCCGCAGATCAGGCCATTGTCGTAGGTGGCTTCGTTGTTGAGATGGAAGACGAGTTTACGGGGAGCTTCTCTCTGCATGACTTCTTTGGCAGCGGCCCAGACGTCGGCTTCGACGCAGCCACCACCGACGGTGCCGGATGAGGAGCCGTCTTCGCGAACGAGCATGCGGGAGCTTTCGTAGCTGGGGATGGAGCCGTTGGTGTGGACGATGGTGGCCAGGGCTCCACGCTGACCGGCGCGCCGCATGCGGACGATTTCTTCGAACAGATCCATGGGGATAGTGTACCGCTTGTCGGGGGAGAGAGAGAGGCAAGAAAAGGCTTTATCACAGAGGACACACAGGTCGGAGCAGAGAGTTCGCGGAGAATTGTGGGAAGGGGTTGAGCTGGGAGAGCGCAGCCAGGCATGGCTGTGTCACAGCGTTGGACATCGGAATCGGGCTGATGCTACTTTGCGAGACGGTTTGGGAGGAGGCGGCATGAAGGCTGTGGTGTTTCGGGAGCATGGGGATCCGTCGGTGCTGATGTATACGGATGTGGCGGAGCCGCAAGTGGGGCATGGCGAAGTGCTGGTGCGAGTCAGGGCGTGTGCGTTGAATCATCTGGATTTGTGGGTGCGGCAAGGAATTCCGGGGGTGCCGATTCCATTGCCGCACATTCCGGGAAGCGATATTGCCGGGGAGATCGCGAAGCTGGGCGAGGGCGTCACCAGCGTGAAAGTAGGACAGAAGGTTTTGTTGTCGCCGGGAGTGACGTGCGGTAAATGTGCGGCGTGCCTGGCAGGGCGGGACAATTATTGCCCGCAGTTCACCAACCTGGGCTACATGATCGATGGCGGGTGCGCGGAATTCGTGAAGTGTCCGGAAGTGAATTGCATGCCGTATCCGGAACGGCTGGACTGGGTGCATGCGGCGGCGGTGCCGCTGGTGTTTTTGACGGCGTGGCACATGTTGACGGGGCGGGCTCAGCTGAAGCCGGGAGAAGATGTCCTGGTGCTGGGGGCGGGCAGCGGTGTTGGAAGTGCGGCGATCCAGATCGCGAAGTTTTTTGGCGCGCGGGTGATCGCGACGGCGGGGACCGAAGAGAAGTTGGCCAAGGCGAAGAAACTGAGCGCGGATGAGGTGATCAACCACGCCACCATGTCGATTGGGAAGGAAGTGCGCCGGCTGACCGAGGGTCGCGGCGTGGATGTGGTGTTCGAACATGTGGGTGTGGCGACGTGGGCGGACAGCGTGAAGAGCCTGGCGCGCGGCGGAAGATTGGTGACTTGCGGGGCGACGACGGGATTTGACGCCAAACTGGATCTGCGATTTTTGTTTACGCGGCAATTATCGATTCTGGGATCGTACATGGGATCGAAGGATGAGTTGCGGACGGTGTTGAAACTGGTGGCGCAGGGGCGACTGCAGCCGGTGGTCGACAGAACGTGGCCTTTGGCAGAGACCGCGGCGGCGCACCGTTATTTGGAGAAAGGAAAACAATTCGGAAAAGTGGTGGTGACGGTGAATTAAGGTTGGCGAACGGTTTCTGAGTTGTAGCGGAGTTTGGGTTGGGCTGCTTCGAAGTCGATTTCGATGGGGTCGATCAAAGGCATTAGCCAGGAGAGAAGTTTTTGGTGGGCGGGATGCGGGCCGTAGTTGTCGAGGGAAACTCGGTCGGTGAATTTCATCATGCCGCCAAGCTCGTAGCCTTGGCCGCGGGAAGAGATATTTTCGCCGACGAATGTTTCGAGCAGGCCAGGGATTTGCCCTTGGAGTGCATTGATTTCCGCGGCGACGCGTTGTTTCTGATCTGCGGTGACGTTGGGGCGCCAGCGAAATGCAAACATGTGGATGAACATAGGAACTGAATGCTCCTGGCTAAGAAAAGTGTGCGACAAATTTTATTCTAGTTTACACGCTGAAGATGCGTGTCTTTGAAAAAGGTTGGGTACTTCAGGCCGTAACCAAGAGCGCGGTCCAAGCCGATGTGGGAAATCCAGATTAAGGCGAATGGGAGAAATCGCGGCTTGTGCGTGAATATCGCGAATCCCACCAATGCGAGAGGGAAGACGTAAGTGTGGACGAGATTGTAAGAAGTCGAGCCGACGCGGGCGGATAGAAGATAGCCCAGCATGAACAAATCAGGCCACAAGAAGAGCAGCAGGAAGAATCCCCAATGGGCTCCAGTTGCGCGATAAAAATACAAGCAAAGAGTGAAAACCGCTGCGCCTTCAAGGTGCAATAGAATGCGTGGCTTGAAAAACATGAGTCCGCGTTCCTTTCCCGCAAGATTTTGATTCATACGGTACAGCTACAATCAGGGGAGCTGGCGAGATTCGTGCGGCTCACTCGTAGCGTAGCGCTTCGACGGGATCAAGATGGGCGGCTTTAATGGCGGGGTACATGCCAAAGAACAATCCAACGCTCATCGAGACGGCAACGGCGAGCAGGATCGACCAGAGCGGAACGGAAGAAGGCAGACTGGGCACAGCGAGATTGATGAGGAGGCTGATTGTGCCGCCCAACAGCACACCGATTACGCCCCCGGCACCGGTGAGAACAATAGCTTCCGTAAGGAATTGCCAAATTACATCGCGGCGACGAGCACCGATGGCCTTGCGCACGCCAATCTCGCGAGTGCGCTGGGTGACCGACATGAGCATGATGTTCATCACGCCGACGCCGCCGACCAGAAGGCCGATGGAACTGATGACGGAAATGAGAAGAGCTACGGAAGCGGTGATCTGGCGAAATTGGTCGGCGATTTGCTGGGCGCTGGAAATCCCAAAATTATCAGGCTTGTCGTAGGGCACGTTTCTGCGCCGCCGCAAAACGGCGCGGATTTGATCTTCGGCTTCCGACATTAGCCCGGGATAGGCTTTCGCGCCGACAAAGTTTTCATCATCGCTGGGATTATGTTTTTGGTAAGAGCGATAGGGCACCATGACGGCTTTGTCTGCGGATTGATCTTTGACGAAGCCACCTTTGCGGGGCTCGAGCACGCCAATCACTTCGTAGGAAACGCCGTCGACCATGATGGGCTTGCCGAGTGGGTCGATATCTGGATAAAGCGTCTTGGCAATGTCGGAGCCGATAACGGCAACGTCGGCGCGGTGCATATTTTCAGCTTCGCTAAAGAAGCGTCCAGTTCTAGGGCGAGAGTTGAATACATCTTCGGTGGCGGGAAGTGTGCCGTTGTAATCGATACCGGAAACCTCCTTGGTGAGATACCGCGCGGTCACTGGGCCACGTATGGGCCCATCTTCGAC
>DASXBH010000414.1:0-2835 GCA_036491775.1 Candidatus Acidiferrum sp. | reverse complement strand
CATTGGTAGCGGGGACGCTGGAGATTCCCATGGGAGCGACCCCGAGAAATTCGCAGACCAGCGCCATGGTGTTGGCGGTAAACTGACCGCCACATGCGCCGGCACCCGGACAGGCGGCACACTCGATTTCTTTGAGTTTCTGATCGTTCATCTTTCCGCGCGCGTGGGCGCCAACAGCTTCAAAGACGTCCTGGATGGTGACGGAGTGGCCCTCGAATTGGCCGGGTGCGATGGAGCCACCGTAGAGAATCAGGCCAGGAATGTTCAGGCGGGCGAGGGCCATGACGCCGCCGGGAATGGTCTTATCGCAACCAACAAGAATGATGATGCCGTCAAAGAGATTGCCGCGAGTGACCAGTTCGATGGAATCCGCAATGACTTCACGGCTGATCAGCGAAGCGCGCATGCCTTCGGTGCCCATGGTGATGCCATCGGAGATCGAGACGGTGTTGAATTCGAGGGCCGTGCCACCGGCGGCGCGTATTCCCTGGCGTACGTGCTCGGCAAGTTCGCGAAGGTGATAATTACAGGGCCCGATTTCCGTCCAGGTGTTGGCTATGCCGATGAGCGGTTTGCGGAAGTCGTCGTCTTTCAGGCCAGCAGCGCGAAGCATAGCGCGAGCAGGGGCACGGTGGGCGCCGTCGGTCAGTGCGGTACTGCGGGGTTTCAACGAACTGTCGGTCACAGGGGACCTTCCTCAGGAAAACCGCAAAAATCTTGGGGCGTTCATCCACGCGAGACGGCCCCGGAGACGATGCGCTGCGTATCGGCTTGCCACCACTAGGTGAGATTGGTGTGCACTGGAACCATCAATTGCGCGGAATCACACGATGATGGAGACAAAGTCGTACACCAAGCCAAAGTTACGGAACAAGCTTGGACCCAAAAACGGAATCAGTCAAATTAATAGAAGTGCTACTTAAAATAAGCAACAGTTATGATAAAACCCGTTGAGTCGAGGCTCTTAGTGGAGCTGCATCGTGTTCCTCGAGTTACGAGTAAGCTTAAGGGCATCCCCAACATACAGGAGCGCATCCATTTACCATGGCTACTAAAAGCGCAGCGATCGCTTTGCCTGCCGAAACTTCTTCCAACTCCAACTATCAGGAATATGTGAACCCGCAGTGGGTTACCTTGCTCAACCTGCTGGGCATGAACGTCGAGTACGACCGGTGCGTGGGCTGTGAGTTGTTTACGAAGGACGGCCGCCGCATCTTGGATTTTCTCTCGGGCTATTGCGTGCATAACACTGGGCACAACCATCCCTACATTATTCAGGCACTAAAAGACGAGATGGATAAGTGCGGGCCAGCAATGTTGCAGAGCCATGTGCCGGAGATCGCTGGCGATTTGGCGCGGCGGCTGTGTGAGCTGGCCGGTGGAAGGTTAGAAAAAGTTTATTTTGGCAGCAGCGGCAGCGAAGGAGTTGAGGCGGCAATTAAGTTTGCGAGGGCCACCACGGGTCGCGCGGGAATTTTGTATGCCAAGAGCAGCTTTCATGGGCTGACGGCGGGAGCGCTGTCGCTGATGAACGATGCGTTCTGGCGAGAAGGTTTTGGACCGCTGCTGCAGGACACGCAAGGCGTGCCGTACGGAGATATTGCAGCGGTGGAGAGCGCGTTGACGGACAAACGTCACGCGGCATTTCTTGTGGAGCCGCTGCAGGGCGAGGGCGGTATTCACGTGCCGTCGCGCGAATACCTGCAGAAGGCTCAGGAACTTTGCCGGAAGACGGGAACGCTGTTTGTGTTGGACGAAGTGCAGACCGGAATGTATCGCACCGGGACTTTTCTGGCAGCGCACCAGTTTGATGTGCAGCCGGACATGGTCGTGCTGGCGAAGGCGCTGAGTGGCGGGCTGATGCCGGTGAGCGCGGTGCTGATGACGAATAAGGTGTACCACGCGGTGTATTCCTCGCTGAAGCGTGCGATCGTGCACACGTCGACATTCAGTGAGAACGGATTGTCGATGAGGGCGGGACTGGCGACACTGGATGTTTTGCAGCAGGAGCAATTGGGGCCAAGGGCGCTGCGGCTGGGCGAAGAATTTCGGGCGAAATTGCGCAGTGAGTTGGCGCCGTTCGACATGGTCAAGGAAGTGCGCGGGTTGGGGCTGCTGAGCGGAATCGAATTTGTGCCGCCAAGGAAGCTGGCGTTTCGCGCGCTGTATGAAGCGTTTTATAAGATTCATCCGGCGATGTTTGGGCAAATTGTGGTGATGCGAATGTTCCGGGAAAAAGGGATTTTGACCCAGATTTGCGGAAACAACTTCATGGTGCTGAAAGCCGCGCCACCGCTGATGGTCACGACGGAACAGTTGGACAAATTTGTGACGGGGATTCGGGAAATCGTGGAGCTGGCGCAAACGTCGGCCACGTTCTGGACGGAAGCGCTGGGGATGGCGCGGCGAGCGGTCAATATTTAGAAGGGAACTCGAGGAGACGGCCGCAAAACGCTTGCAGCGATGGGTGAAGCAAAGCAACAAGCCTAAGACATGCGCCGGACATTTATTTAACAAAGATTAAGTAGTGCCCAACTGGCGAGAGTTGGACACTAGGGGTTGAGAAAGGCGGTTGAGTGGTCTGTTTAGGAGAGAGTACGGACTTATTTGTAGTGGGCGGGGGGCCAGCGGGACTGGCTACAGCCATTGCGGCGCGCCAAGAGGGACTCGAAGTTACGCTGGCCGACGGTGCGGCACCTCCAATCGAAAAACCATGCGGTGAAGGGATGATGCCCGAGGCGTTTGGGGCACTGCGGGCGTTGGGAGTGGAGATCAGTCCTGCCGAGGGATTCCGATTTCGAGGCATTTGTTTTGCGCAGGAGAATGCGCGGGTGT
>DASXBH010000413.1:0-5208 GCA_036491775.1 Candidatus Acidiferrum sp. | reverse complement strand
ACAGGAACCGACCCCAAGAGCAGGGGTCTGCCTTCAACGAAGGTCAGGTATCAATACGCCCGGGCAAATATCGCCCGCTGCTTCGCCGGCTTCCCGCAGTGGATACACGTCTCGCTGCCACTACCCGCGCCATCGTTCCCCATTACTCCGCCGGGGTCCAGCGGAATGCACCGCATCGTGGCCCGCGTTTCTTCCTTAATCGTCGCTTCGCAATCCCCGCTGCCGCACCACGGTGCAAACGCAAAACCGGTCTCCACTGCTTTCTTGAAGTCGTCGTACGTCTTCGTTTCCCGGGTGTTCGCCCGCCGAAACGCCAACGCCTTGTCATACATCGACTGGTGAATGTCCAATAGCAACTTCTCGATCGTTGCCGGCAGGTCCGCCAGCGACGCGCTGACTTTGCCTTCTCTGCCCGGCCGGTCGCGTCGCGCCAGCATCGCCGCCTGCTTCGCCACATCCTTCGGGCCCAACTCAACCCGCACCGGCACGCCACGCATCTCCCAGTCATTAAACTTGTAGCCCGGGCTGAAACCTTCGCGTTCGTCCAGTGTGACTCGGAGATTCGCCTTGATCAGCTGCGCCTTCAACTCCCTGGCGGTCTGCATCACCGAACCTTTTTCCTCATCAGTCTTGTAGATGGGCACGATCACCACTTGCGTAGGCGCCAGTCGCGGCGGCAGCACCAAACCTTGATCATCTCCATGCACCATGATGATTGCGCCGATGATCCGCGTGGATAGCCCCCACGATGTTGTCCAGCAGTGCTGCAACTGCCCATTCTGATCCAGGTAACGCACCTCGAATGCCTGCGCGAAATTCTGTCCCAGGAAGTGCGAAGTTCCCGATTGCAGTGCCTTGCCATCGCCCATCATCGCTTCAATCGAATAGGTAACATCTGCGCCCGCAAATTTCTCCGCATCCGATTTCGCTCCCGGAATCACCGGAATCGCCGCCTCATTCATCGCAAAATCGGTGTACACATCCAGCATTTGCTTGGTTTCTTCGATGGCTTCGTCTTTGGTGGCGTGCGCGGTATGCCCTTCCTGCCAGTAAAATTCCAGCGTGCGCAGAAATAACTTCGTGCGCAGCTCCCAGCGCACCACGCTGTTCCACTGATTCATCAACACCGGCAAATCGCGGTAAGACTGAATCCATTTCGACCACATGTGCCCGATAATCGTTTCCGACGTCGGCCGCAAAATCAGCGGCTCGGCCAGCTCTTCGCCGCCGCCAATCGTCACCACCGCCAGTTCCGGCGAGAAACCTTCCACGTGATGCTTCTCTTTTTCGATGAAGCTCTTGGGAATCAGCAGCGGAAACGCCACGTTCTGGTGCCCGGTAGCCTTGAATCGCCGGTCCAACGCTCCTTGAATGTTCTCCCAAAGCGCCCAGCCATACGGACGCACAATCATGCAACCGCGTACCGGCGCGTAATCGGCCAGTTGCGCCTTCAACACCAGTTGGTTGTACCACTCCGAAAAATCCTGCACCCGCGTAGGTAGCTTCTCTTCAGCCATTCTTGGTAAGCCCAGCCTTCAAAAAGTGTGCAATGTACGCATTCGTATCGGCCGATATTCGCCAAGCTTCGTTGCCTGCGGTGTTCGCCAGTTTCGTAGCCTGCACTGTTCGCTAAGGCACGGCTTCAGCCGTGCCAACCAGCCTTTGCATCACACCCGGCTTCAGCCGCTGAGGCTCTCCGCCGTCACACACATTCCTAAGGCTCAGCCACTCCTCTCATCACTTTTCAACTGTCAGCCAAGCTTTTCAGCGTAGCGGACGCCATCGCACAGTGTCAACGCACACGGCAACTTGATTGCGACTCATGGTTCCCGACGAATCCACTTTATGATATGTGGGGACATGTTGAAAATCTCCACGGTAGTAGCTCTCGCCTTAATGGTCCTCGTATTGGGGTTCCTGCTCGTTGCACCGAGAAATCAGAAGAAAACCAAAAGTCCACCTGACTTCAAAACCACCACCGATTTTATCCAATGGATGGCCAACGAAGCAGTAGAGGATGCCGAAGAGAATAATCAAGTCAAACTGGACTACACACCGAACTCGATTCAAAGAGTCGAGGAAATTCTTGGCGGCCTGCACGACCAATACGTGAAAAATCCTTCATCCGTCCGACCGGACGCATTGGGTTCAGCTTACGGCGCTTATATTGGAGAAGTAATACGCAGAACCGAAACACAAGTGAGGTGGGAGAGAGACGACCCCTCAACGGGAGAAAAGAGTTACCCGCTGATTTGGAGGACGCAGCAGTCCTACCCTATGGCCTGGTGCTACCGCCGAATTGTGAATGGGTCTGAAGACGACGTGTGGTTTAAGTACCGCGTCCTCAAGGCAGAAAATGATAAAAACAAAGCTACAGGCATGAACTAGCTTAGATCGAACTTCCCAGGAACCACTCTTCGTCCGTTCCTTTGTTGTGGCTGCGAATCACCAACTCCGGCTCTTTCACCGTTACCCGGCTATACGGCGCCACGGACCTCGTCAGCCACACGTTGCCGCCAATGATGCTGTGATGCCCCACCCGCGTGTCGCCGCCAATAATCGAAGCACCGGAATAAATCGTCACGTGATCCTCAATATCCGGATGTCGTTTATTCGTAATTCCCCGCACCAACTCCCCGCCCGCATCGCGCCGGCTCACTGGATTAAACGCGCCCAGCGTCACGCCGTGATACAACGTCACGTGCTTTCCTATCGTTGCCGTCTCGCCGATCACCACGCCCGTTCCGTGATCGATAAAAAACGATTCATCAATCGTCGCGCCTGGATGAATGTCAATTCCCGTCCGGCTATGCGCCACTTCCGTCATCATGCGCGGCAAATACGGAATCTTCAGCAAATACAATTCATGCGCCAGCCGTTGCACCGTAATCGCTTCGATTCCGGGATAGCTCAGCAGAATCTCTTCCAGCCCGCTGGCCGCCGGATCATTGGTAAGCGCCGCCTCCAGGTCCGTTGCCATTAAATTCGCCAGATACGGTAGCTTGCCCCGCACCTCAATCAACAGATTCTCCGCCGCCCGCGCCACATCCCGCGGAATCTCCTTCCCTCTGCAACTGCAATCAAATCGAATCGCACAAACCAACTGCTCTGCCAGCATTAAATCCAGTTCTTCCAGAAAGCGCGCCACCAGGGCGCCTTGCGATTCTGCAGGCGCGTGGAACAGCGGGAACAATCCTTCCAGGTACCGCCGGCAAACCGCTGCAACTTCGTCCTTCGACGGCAGCCGGTATTCCCCCGCCCGGTCGCCCGAAAGCCGTGCCTCCAATGCAGCGCGAAATTCACTTGCCAGGCACTGCAATTCATTTTTCGACGTGACCATAGTTCCTGCCAATCAAGCTGCGATAAAAGTCAGATGCAATCCAGGAAAAAAGGTGTACTCACAGGGAAACCGACCCGTCACTCCGAACGGAGTCTTCGGAGTGAGGATCTCCCCGCCATCGCGCGTCCTATGCGCGATGAATCTCTCTTCTCTCGGGTTCCGTCAAAGAGACTCCCCACTCCTCGCAAGCCCAGCCAGACAATCCTAGCCGCCGATCCCCTCAAACAGCACCGTCGACAGGTACCGTTCAGCCATGTCCGGCAGCACGGTAACAATCGTCTTCCCCGCGAACTCCGGCAACTTCGCCAGCCGTACCGCCACCACTGCTGCCGCTCCGCAAGAAATGCCGCCCAGGATGCCTTCTTCCCGCGCCAGCCGCCGTGCCATTTCCACGGACTCTTCGTTAGTCACTAGTTCCACGCGATCCACCAGGCTCAAGTCCAGGTTCTTCGGCACAAAACCTGCCCCGATTCCTTGAATCTTGTGTGGTCCCGGCACCAACGGTTGCCCTTCCCGTGTCTGCGTAATTACCGGGCTCGCGGTCGGCTCCACTGCCACCGAAATGATCTTCTTCCCTTTCGTGCCCTTGATGTACCGGCTCACGCCCGTAATCGTTCCGCCTGTTCCGACGCCGCTCACCAACACATCAATCGCGCCGTCGGTGTCGTCCCAAATTTCCGGCCCGGTGGTTTTCTCGTGAATCGCCGGATTCGCGGGATTATCGAATTGCTGCGGCAGAAAATAATGCTGCTTGTCCGATTCGTAGATATCCGTAGCCCGCTTGATCGCGCCCTTCATTCCTTCCGAGCCCGGCGTCAGCACCAGCTTCGCGCCAAGAATTGCCAGCACCCGCCGCCGTTCCAGCGACATGGTCTCCGGCATGGTCAAGGTAATCGCATAACCGCGCGCCGCCGCCACGTACGCCAGCGCAATGCCGGTGTTCCCGCTGGTCGGCTCCACGATTTCGATTCCCTGCTTCATCACCCCGCGCTTTTCTGCGTCCCAGATCATTGCCGCCCCGATGCGACACTTCACGGAGTACGCTGGATTTCTTCCCTCGATCTTTGCCAACACCGTAGCCTTCGCGCCGTCCGTCACGCGATTCAGTTTGATTAGGGGAGTCCTTCCAATACTCAGCGAATTATCTGCAAAAACATTTGCCATGATGAGTGAACCTCAGTGAAGTGAATTTGCTGTATCGGGCAGCCCACTTAGTATAAGTCGGCCTCAGCGAAAACAAGAACAGTTCTACACCGCACCAACGCCTGGGCCCTTTCCCCATCTTCCCGGCCTCCTACCATCTCCCTGGTACCGCAAATCGCCCGTTTCCGCTGCTGTTTTGTTGACTTGCTTTTTCCTAACACCTAGAATCGCCCCACGCAGGACCACTCCATGCTGGGTCAAACCATTGCGCATTACGAAATTACCGACAAGCTAGGCGCCGGTGGCATGGGCGTGGTCTATAAAGCCCGCGACCTTAAACTGCAGCGCACGGTTGCCCTCAAATTCCTCCCCAACGACCTCGCCCTGCACTCGCGCGACAAAGAAAATCTCCTTCGCGAAGCGCGCGCTGCCTCCTCTCTCGATCATCCCAACATCGGCGCCATCTACGGCCTCGAAGAAGGACCCAACCATCAGATCTTCATCGTTATGGCGTATTACGACGGAGAGACGCTTTCCGATATCCTCGCGCGCAATATCTCCACCCTTCCGCAATCCCTCGATCTTCTGATTCAAGTCGCTCGCGGCCTCTCCGCCGCACACGCCCGCAATATTGTCCATCGCGACATCAAGCCCACCAACATCATCGTCACCAAAGAGAACGTCGCCAAAATTGTCGACTTCGGTCTCGCTCGCGTTGTCGCCAA